>JAEYZO010000049.1 GCA_023428035.1 Pseudomonadota bacterium
GGTCGGCGAGGGCGTCGAGGTGCCGCTGTTGCAGCTCCGTCGCGAGCTCCTCCCACACGTCACGGTCGCCGCTCACCGCCGCGAGCTGCTGCCTGAGCGCCTCGAGCTCGGCGCGGGCGCTGTCGAGTGCTCCTCCGCGGGAGTCGGCGTCGGCGAGTGCTCGCTGCGCGTTGGCCGCGAGGGCGTCGGCGCGTCGCTCGGCCTCGGCGAGCCGCGCGAGCACCTCGCGCTGCTGCGTCGACGGGTCTACCGGGAGCGCGAAGGGCGGCGGGCTGAAGGGACCCGCGACGGCGGCGCGGCGGGTGAAGACCGCGAGGTTCCAGCAGATGCGCAGGAGGTGCTGCGCGTCGCGGGCGGTGCCTTTGTTGTTGTGCGCTGCGGCGTTCCCCGCGGTCCGTACCTCGTGGAAGAGGTCGGCTTCGGGCTTTTCGAGCACGCCTTCGGACTTCAGCGCCGTGATGCGGTCGTGCTGGTCGCGCACGTAGGTGCCCGCGCCGGTGACGGCGCAGAGGTGCTGCGCGAGGAACTCCGCGAGCATCCGCAGCTTCTGGATGCACGCTGGCGGGTCGACGTGCAGCAGCGCCTCGGCCTGCGCCGCCACCGCCCTCGCGTTCGGGTCGATCTCCGAGAGGAAGCTGAAGCTCGATGTCGTCGCCACCCCGTGCCGTCCCTCCGCGCGAGGGCGCTACCTTCGCCTCAACGCGCGGGGGTGATCAAGGGGCGTCGTTCACCGACTGCACCGCCGCGGCGTGTTCACGCCGCGTGGGGAGGGCTGCGTCGGCTCACCTGCACGTCGGCGCGACCTGGCCGTCCGAGCCCGTGAGCACGTAGGCGTCGGAGACGTAGCCGTTGCCGATGCGGTCCCACAGCGTCGAGCTCCCGTAGGTGCCGTTGACCCGCTCGCCGCGCACCTGACAGGTGATGCGCACCGTCGCCCCGCTCGCGACGGAGCCCACGACCCTGTGCCCCGTGCCCGGCCCCGATCGCACGTTGAGCGGCACGCCCCGGGTGTTCACCCGACCGATCACCGACCCACCACCGCCGTTACCTCCACCGCCCCCACCACCGCCGCCGCCGCAGGCGTTCTGGCTTGTGTAGTTGCGCGTGCCCCAGAACAGCGCCGGGAACCCGTGGAAGTACGGCCGCACGGCCACCCCGTTGCGCCGCAGCTCGTAGTGCAGGTGCGGGCCCGAGGAGCCTCCGGTGGTGCCGACGGTGCCGATGGTCTGCCCCTCGCTCACCCGCTGCCCGACGCGCACGCCCTGCCAGCTCAGGTGGGCGTAGCGGGTGGTGTACCCGCCGCCGTGGGCGATCTCGATCCACCGCCCGTAGCTGGTGTTGCCGGTGTTGGCGACGCGGGTGACGGTGCCCGCGGCGGAGGCCACGACGCGGTCTCCCTCGTCGTTGGCGCGGTTGAAATCGATGGCGTTGGTGGGCGAGTGGTTGCCGCGGGTCTGCCCCGCCCACACCTGCCCGCACGGAAAGGGCAGCTCGAAGCGCGCGACCGCCGACACCGCGTCGACGGTGGTGGCGAGGTTCGGGTCGAACTCGTCGCTGGAGGCGGCGCTCTCTCCGGGGGGCGGGCCGTCGTCTTCCCACGCGGTCGAGCCGAGGGAGGAGGCGGGGTCGAGGTCTTCGTCGAGGTCGACGTCGGCGGCGCAGCCGGCGAGCGCAGAGAGCGCGAGGGTGAGCGCGAGGGGCGAACGACGAGAGGCGTAGCGGGTCATCGACGTCGCGCGTTGCAGCGCGCGGGCCACGGCGGTGGAGATCGCGCGATCGCGGGAACACGGGAGCGCGCGGAGCGGGAGTCCCGCGCGGTGGGGGTCAGTCTCGTGACCAGTGGGAGGGGGGTGAGGGTCGCCCACCCTCGCCGCTACGCGAGCAGCTTGTCGACGATGGCGGCGCTGCTCAGCACCGCGGGCACGCCTGCGCCCGGGTGAACGCCCTCGCCCACGAGGTAGAGTCCCTCCACGTCGCGGCTCTTCGCGTGCGGGCGGAACACCGCCGACTGCCACAGCGCCGGCGACAGGCTGAAGGCCGCCCCCCGCACCGACAACAGCTCGTCGCGGAACTGCCGCGGCGTCATCGTCCACTCCGTCGTGATCTCAGTCTCCACGCCGGGCAGGAGCGAGCGCGACACCGCCCGCAGCGCGACGTCGCGACGGATGGGCGCCTCGGCCTCCCAGTCGCGAACCTCGGTGAGGTCGGGCGCGACCTGAAGCGCGTAGAAGGTGTCCATCCCCGGCGGGGCGAGGGCAGGGTCCGTCGCCGTCGGCCGGTGCAGGTACGTGAACGTGTCGAAGCGGTCGGGCTGCAGCGGGCTCCACGCCGACGGCACCTCGGGCCCGAAGAGCACCGTGTGGTGCGCCACGTCGTCGTACCGCCGCCGCGAGCCGAAGTACCACACGAACAAGCCCGTGGAGTACCGGGCGTTCTTCAAGCGCGCGTCGCCCCACACCCGCCGCGCCGACGTCGGGAGGAGCGCGAGGTACGTCCACGCCGCGTCGGAGTTCGACACCACCACGTCGGACTCGATCGCCTCGTCGCCGCGCAGCCGCACCCCCGTCGCGCGGCGCCGCTCCACCGTGATCGACTCGACCTCGCACCCGTAGCGAAAGCTCACCCCGAGGCCCCGCGCGAGGGACTCCATCGCCCGCACCAGCGCGTGCATCCCCCCGCGGGGAAAGCCCACCCC
>JAEYZO010000074.1 GCA_023428035.1 Pseudomonadota bacterium
CTCCGCCACAGGCCCGCGCCGTCGGGACCGCGGTGCGTGACCGCGTCGCGCATCGCCGTCAGGGCCCCGACCTCGATGGGCTCGCGCGACGAGAGGTAACCGACGATGCCGCACATCGGCCGGCGGCATATCACGGCCGCGGCGTTGGAACGGGCCGGAATCTCGATAGACTCCACGCGCCCCATGAGCTCCGCCCACCGCGTCGCGCTGCCCCTGGCCGCGGCCCTCGCCGCGTGCAGCTCCGGCCCCGCGCCCGCCGTCGACGCCGCGAGCGCGACCGACGCGGGGATCACCGACATCCACGTCGTCGACGTCCCCGACGACGTCGCCCCCGTCGACGTGACCGACGCGGGTGCGGTCACCGACGCGCCGCCGGTCACCGCGGTGCGCTGTGAGCTCGGCGACGCCGCGGTGGCGCTCCCGCCCGAGACCGCGAGGGCGCCCGACGGGGGCTATCTCCGCGGCCCCGGAGGCCCCGCGCGCGCCTTCACCGACGCCGAGCTCGACCGCGCCTGCGCGCACCTGCACGGGGGCCCCACCGACCGCGACCACCACAACACCGTGCTGATGCTCGACGGGCACCTCTACATGCCCTGGGCGCACGAGTCTGGCGGCGGGGGGGTCTCGGCCTGGGAGTTCGACGACCCCTGCGCTCCCGTACACGTCGGCACCACGGTCGACCCGCAGATGCGAGAGACGCACGCGGCGGGCTTCCAGATGCACGACGGCCGGTGGATGGTCACCGCCTCGCTCTCGGGGGTGATGTTCTGGGACATCACCGACCCCCGCGCGATGCGCCGCGTGAGCGACTTCGCCCTGCCCGGGGTGACCTACCCCGACTCGTACCAGCGCGTGGTGATGAGCGCGGCGTGGCAGGCGCCCTACGTCTACGTGGGCGCCGCGGACAACGGCTTCTACGTCGTCGACGCGCGGGACCCTCGCGCCCCGCGCCTCGTGCGCCAGGTGGTGCCCGAGCCCTCGATGCGCGTCGGGGGCGTGCACGCGATCGGCAACCTCCTGGTGGTGCTCTCGACCGAGGGCTCGCGCACGACGATGTACGACATCTCCGACCCAGGAGACCCGCGGCCCATCCCCGGCGGGAGCTTCTTGCTGCACAACGGCACGACCATCAACGGCCGGCCCTTCTACGTCACCTCGTACTTCGGGCACGTGAGCGGCGGCAGGGCCTACTTCGCGCGGCACCTCATCGGCGGCGGGCTCATCACCTTCGACATCTCCGACCCCTCGCGGCCGAGCTTCCTCGGGGCGTGGCAGCACCCGGGCTCGGCCAACGGCGGCTACGTGTTCTTGAAGGAGGGCACGGCCTTCGTGGGCCTGAGCGACCTCGGCGTCGCGGTCGACGTCACCGACCCGAGGAACCTCCGCCCGACGCGGGAGTTCCGCATGACCGGCGACCTCGACACGGTGAACCCCATCGGCAACGTGGTGGTGCTCTCGGTCGACGACGACGCCGTGCGCGGCCAGTCGAGCAACGTGGTGCCCTACCAGCGCGACCCCGACCGCCGCGGCCCGCGGGTGAACTGGGCGCTGCCCCGCGACGGAGCCCAGGGCCTGGCCCTCACCTCGCGCGTGGGCCTCACCTTCGACGAGTTCGTCGACCTCGCCACGGTGGGCCCGTCGTCGTTCATCGTGCGCGAGGAGGGCGCCGCCGCCCCGCTGGAGGGCTGGTACTCGGGCCAGGAGGGCGCGGTGAACTTCTGGCCCTCACGGCCGCTCCGACCCGGAGCGCGCTACGAGGTGATCGTGCCCGCGGGGGGCGTGCGGGACTACAGCGGCAACGCGACGAGCGAGACCTTCCGGGCGAGCTTCTCCACGGGGGCCTGCGGGCCGTGACGCGCGCGAGCGGGTGTGTCGTCGCCCTCCTCGCGGCGTGCTCGTCATCGCCCGCGCCCGTGGCCGCGCCCGACGCGACCGTCGCCGATGTCGCCGTCACCGACGTCGCCGTCACCGACGCCACCCCCGTCGACGTCACCGCCGTCGACGTCCCGCCCCGAGTGCTCTCCGCCGCGCGCATCGAGGGCGGCCCCGTCGCCTACGTCGGCGTCGAGCGCTGCTTCACCGCCGCGCACGACGGGCCCGACTCGGCCCGCGTGCGCGGGGTCGTCGAGCCCGACGTCACCCCCGTCGACGGAGGCGCGCGCCGCTGCGTGACCTGGGGCTCCATCGGGAGCTACCGACTCTTCGCGACGGTGACCGACGGCCCGCGCACGGTCGACGCGACCCTCGCGGTCACCGTCGTTCCCCAGCCGGCCGCCGTGCGCCCCACCGCGTCGTCGACGATCGCCTACGACCGCGTCCGCCGCGAGCTCTGGGTCGTGAACCCTGACAGCGACACCGTGGCGGTCTTTCGCGAAGACCCTCCCGAGCGCCTCGCCGAGGTCGAGGTCTGCGACCGACCGCGCACCGTCGCCGTCGACGGCGACACCGTCGCCGTGGCCTGCCAGGACGGCGACGCCCTCGACCTCATCGACGCGGCCTCCCGATCACGACGTCAGCGCGTCGCGCTCCCCGCGGGCTCGCGACCCTTCGGCGTCGCGGCGCTCCCCCGCGGAGGTCGCTTCGCGGTCACCCTGCAAGACCGCGGGGCCGTCGCCCTCGTCGACCGATCGGGCTCGGCGCTCTCGACGGTCGAGGTCGGAGACGACCCGCGGCACCTCGCGCTGAACGCCGACGGAGACGCGCTCGTCGCCCGCTGGCGGGGCTCTGACGACGGCGGGCGGGTGCGCCGCGTGGACCTCTCCGCGGCGCGCCCCGTCGAGACCCTGGTGCTGCGCCGTCAGGAGGGCCTCGACAGCGACACCGACAACAGCGGGGTGCCGGGCTTCCTCGGGGCCTTCGCCTTCGCGCCGCACGGCCGGTCGGCGCTGGTGCCCGCGCTCAAGGCCAACGTGGTCACGGGGATGTTCCGCACGGGGCGCGCGCTTCGCGACGAGACCACCGCGCGGGCCATCGCCGTGGAGGTGAACCTCGACGGCCCGGCGGGCGCGATGGAGGAGAGCTGGCGCCAGGTCTTCGACGACCTCGACATGGCCTCGGCGGTCGCGTGGTCCCCCGAGGGGGAGCGGGTCTACGTCGCGATGCTGGGCGCCGAGGTGGTGATCGCGCTCGACCCCACGAGCTTCAACGTCGCGGGCTCGATCCGCGACGTGGGCGGCGCCCCCGAGGGCCTCTGGGTCTCCCCCGACGGCGCGCGGCTGTGGGCGCAGGGCTTCACCTCGCGCGCGGTGCGGGTCTTCGACATCCGTGACCTCTCGCGGCCCCCGCCCCGCCTCGCCGACCTCTCGACCACCGCGCGGGAGACCCTCACGGCCCAGCAGCTCCGGGGCCTCCAGGTCTTCTACGCCTCGCGCGACCCACGGATGAGCCGCACCTCGTACCTGTCGTGCGCGAGCTGCCACCTCGACGGCGAGGGCGACAACCTCACCTGGGATTTCACCCAGCGCGGGGAGGGCCTGCGCAACACCATCGCCCTCGACGGCCGCGGGGGCACCGCCCAGGGCCCGTTGCACTGGAGCGCGAACTTCGACGAGCTCCAGGACTTCGAGCACGACATCCGCGGCGCCCAGGGGGGCGCGGGCTTCATCGCCGACGCGGACCTTCACGCCGGCACCCGCGACGCCCCGCTGGGTGACCCGAAGGCGGGGCTGAGCGCCGAGCTCGACGCGATGGCCGCGTGGGTCGCGACGCTCACCCGCGTCGGCGTGTCTCCCCACCGCCGCGACGACGACCCCGCGTGGAGGCGGCGCTTCGATGAAGGGCGGTCGGTGTTCCAGCGGGCGGGCTGCGGGGAGTGCCACTCGGGGAGCGCCTTCACCGACAGCGGCTTCGTCGAGGGCCGCACCCCGCGGCTTCACGACGTGGGCACGCTGGGCGAGGCGTCGGGGCAGCGATTGGGGGGAGCCCTCCCGGGCCTCGACACGCCCTCGCTGCGCGGCCTGTGGAGGAGCTCGCCCTACCTGCACGACGGGTCAGCCGCGACGCTGCGCGCGGTGCTCACGACGCGCAACGCGGGCGACCGCCACGGCCGCACCAGCGGGCTCACCGAGGCGGAGCTCACCGCCCTGGAGACCTACCTGTCGGCCCTGGACGACCGAACGCCGTAGCCCGGGCCGCGCCTACCCGCGCTTGTACCCGACGATCATGCTGGTGGGCGGGCAGTACATCCCCCGGGTCACGTGGACGAAGCCCGCGTCGCGCAGCCACGCCGCGTAGACGGCGCCGGTGCGCTCCACGTCGGGGGCGCGGCGGTTGATGTCTTCGAGGCAGAAGAGCACCGGCACCACCGGGCTCGTGCGCGCGTCGTCGAGCACCCACCCGCTCAGGATCACCGCGCCGCCCGAGGGCAGCGCGTCGTAGATCCGCGCGAGGAGCTCGCGGTTCGTCGCCTCGCTCGACACCGACAAGAGGTTCGCCAGGAGCGCCACGTCGAAGCCCTCGGGCAGGGGGTCGCGCTTGAAGTCTCCCGCGGTCACCCGCACGCGCTCGGCGAGCCCCGCGCGGGCGATCATCTCCTCGGCCACCGGCGCGATCTGCGGCAGGTCGAGCAGCACCGCGCGCAGCGAGGGGTTCTCCTCGCAGGCCCCGATCGCCATCGCGCCGGAGCCCCCGCCGAGGTCGAGCAGCAGCCGGTGGCTCCTGAAGTCGAAGGCCCTGCCGAGCGCGCGCCCCACCAGCAGCGAGAAGGTGTGCTGCGCCCGCATCGACGCCGCGCCCTGGTCGTCGTCTTCGGGCTCGTCGGCGTCGGTGGCCCCGGGCACCCACGCGCGGAGGCGACCCGCGAGGTCGCTCCACAAGGGGTACGAGGTCGCCGCGTAGCGCGCAAACTGGTCTCCGATGTACGAAGGCGACCCGCGCGAGAGGAAGCGCTCGCTCAGGGGCGTGTTCGCGAAGGAGACACCGTCGCGGGTGAGGAGCCCGAGCGCCACGCAGGCGTTGAGGAAGCGGTCGGCCGCGAGGCGGTCGACGCCCATCGCCTCGGAGAGCGAGCCGAGGCCCATCGGTCGCGGCGCGAGGAGCGTGGGCACCCCGAGCGCCACCAGCGCGAAGAGGGTCTGCGAGCGCTGATAGCCCGTCGCCAGGTCGAGGAGCTCGGGGGGGGGTACGTCATCGCGGGCCATCGACTCGCTTGGATGCCCGCTCAGTCGTCGTCGTCGTCGTCGCGCAGCGCGCTACGGCGCGGCGGGGCGTCGGGCTCGTCGCGGCCGAAGCGCAGGGCCCCCACCGCGCAGAGGGCCACGCCCACCCC
>JAEYZO010000330.1 GCA_023428035.1 Pseudomonadota bacterium
GCACCGAGGCGTGCGACAGCGTGTCGTCGCCCGCGATCACCGGCACCGCGGCGGGGCGCGCTCCGGCGGCCACCGGGGCGCGGCGGTCGATGAGGTAGACCTCCAGGCGGTTCCAGCCCTTGAAGAGGTTGATGACCAGCCAGCGGCCGTCGGGAGACACCTCGGGCGAGGGCGCGTCGGTGCCTGCGTCTCCCTCGTAGACCAGCGGGTCCTCGCTCCCGTCGGCGGCGCTCGCGAGAGCGTGGAAGTACACCCGCCGCCAGTACGAGTCCTCGCTCGCCGGGTCGTGGTGGGCCTCGCCCTCCCGCGGGTAGCGCGAGAAGTAGAATCCCGTCTCGTCGGGGAGCCACGAGAGCCTGCACCACTTCGCGTGCGGGATGCTCGTCGCGTGCACGCGCCCCGTCGCGACCTCGACCACGCGCAGCACGCTCCGCTCGTCGCCGTTCTGCGACACGCCGACGGCGACGTACCTCCCGCGCGGCGACGGCACCACCCAGTCGATCGCGGCGCGCGCGCCCAGGGTCGATGGGTCGAGCAGGTCTCGTGGGTTGGTGAGGGCGGCGCCGCGCCGGTCGGCGACCCGGAGCACGAACTGCTCGTGGCCTTCGTCCCGCGAGGTCCAGAGCACGTAGCGACCCGCGATGCGCGGCCCTCGGATCACCTCTCCACGGAGCAGCTCGGCGAGGCGCGCTGAGGTCTCGGGCCTGCGGCGCGCGTCGAGCCACGCCGACGAGCGCGCGGTCTGCGCGTCGACCCACGCGCGGGTCTCGGGCGAGTCGGTCTCCAGCGAGCGGTACGGGTCGTCCACGCTCACCCCATGCAGGGTCTCGATCACGCGTCCCTCCCGCGCGCGGCGGTTGAGCGCGGTGATCGGGTCCTCGGGCGCGGCGGGGACGTCGACCGCGGGCGGGGGCGTGACCCTCGCGGGGGGCGTGGCGCGCGTCGCGCAGGCCGAGAGCGCGACGAGGAGCGAGGCGCGAAGTGCAGGTCGCATGGGGCGGGAGAGTACCCGCAGGCGACGGAGCGTTGGCGCTCCCCGCGCGTCGACCCGTAGAGTGCGCGCGTGCTTCGTCAGAGCCTACCCTTCGTCCTCCTCGTCGCCTGCGGGACGAGCCCCGCTGCCCCTACCACCGACGCCGGCGGCGACGCGACGCCTGCCCACGATGTCGCCGCGGTCGACGTCAACCGACCTCCTGACCGCGCCTCGGGTGTTCGCGCGCCGCGCACCGCGGGCTGCGACGCGAGCGACGACCTTCGGTGCCTCCTGCCGTGGCCGTCGAACACCTTCGCTCGCGTCGACGCGACCACCGCGACGGGCGTGCGGCTCGCGCTCCAGACCGAGGGCCTCGCCGCGGGCGACGACCCCTCGGCGGTCACCCGCGCCGACCGCTTCTCCCGGGCGACGCCGATCCTCGCGGGCTTCCGCGCGATGGTCGACCCGAGCACCGTAGGCGACGGGGTCACGGGGGCGATCCGACTCGTGCAGGCCTCGGGAGACGCCGTCGGCGAGGTGGTGCCGCTGCGCTTCACCGTCATCGAAGCGCAGGACCCGCGCGACCCCGAGGCCGCCGTGGTGGCCTACCCCCGGCGGCTCCTCAAGCCCGCGACGGACTACGTCGTGGTGGTGACCGACGCCCTCCGCACGATGGAGGGCGCGCCCGCGATCACCGGTGACGCCGCGGCCGCGAGCCTCGGGCTGCGCGCCCCGCGCACGCAGGAGGAAGCCGACCTCGCCGCCTACCACGCGCCCTCCCGCGCGGCGCTCACTCGCGCGGGGGTTGAGCTCCCGAGGGTGCTCAGGGTGTGGGACTTCACCACGCGCTCGGCGGACGACCCGAGGGGGCCGCTGCGCGCGATGGTGGCCGCCGCGCGGGCGTCGCTGCGCGCGGGCTCGGCGCGCGTCGAGGTCACCGGCGTCACCGTCTCGGACAACGGATCAGGCTTGATGACCGTGCGCGGCTTCGTGCGGGGCCTGCCGCGGTGGACGGGCGCCGACGGCTTCGTGCGACGCGACGCGAGCGGCGCTCCGGTGCTGGTCGCGGGGCAGACCTACGACGCCCCCTTCAGGGTGAGGGTGCCGCGGGGCGAGGGGGGCTACCGCATCGTGGCGTACGGGCACGGCACGGGCGGAGACGTCGACGACGACTCCTTCGACGAGACCATCACCGGCGCGGGCGCGGCGAAGGTCTCGACGCGCTTCGACGGGCTCACCGGCGCCGACCTCATCGACACCTTCACCCGCTTCACCCGCGCGGTCATCGGCGTCGACCGCGCGGTGTCGTCGCTGCTGCAGTCGTCGTCGGGCGCCGCGGCGATGCTCGCGTCGGCGCGCTCCGAGCCCGTGGGAGGGGAGCTCCCCGCGCAGGCCGACCTCGGCGCGATCCTCGCCGCCGACACCCTCATGGGCGTGCCCAACCCTGCCGCGGGGCGACGTCCGCTCACCGACCACATGACCTGGGCCGGGGGCTCCCTCGGCGGGACCATGGGGATGACCTTCGCCCGGGTGATCCCTGACTTCTCGGGCGCGGTGCTCAACGTGCCCGGCGCGGCCTGGTCGCACTTCCTCGCGGCGTCGAGCATCTTCGGCGCGCTGCGCTCGAGCCTCCGCGCGGTCTACGGCTCCGACGTCGACGTCGCCATCAACATCGCCGCGACCCAGGGGATCTGGGACGAGGTCGACGGCTCGGGCTGGGCCGACCTGCCGGGCGCCACGGCGCCGATGTTGTTGCAGGAGAGCATGGGCGACCCGGTGCTCCCGAACATCGGCGCGGAGTTCGCCGCCGCCGCGGGCGACGCCGCGCAGGGGGGGGCGGGGCGCGTCCCCGGGGCGGGCGCGCCCGCGGTCGAGGTCGCGACGAACCGCTCGGCGCTCACGCAGTACCGCGTGCCGCCGACCGAGACCACGGCGCTCGCCATCCACGGCTTCGCGGGCAACGACACCATCGCCGGCCGCGCCGCGCGCGAGCAGATCGAGGCCTTCATCCGATCGGTCTGGGCCGGCGCGCCGCGCGTCGAGGTCCCTCCCCTCTGCCGCGCGAACACCCCCGCGAACAGCTGCGACTTCTCTGGGCGGCGGTAGCCTTTGGTA
>JAEYZO010000179.1 GCA_023428035.1 Pseudomonadota bacterium
GTCGCGGGGGATCGTGAACAGGGCGTCGACGGCGACCCCCGCGGTGGCGCCCTCGCCGGCGCGGCGGAGGTTCACCCGGAGCCGAGAGCGCGCCCCCTCGGGGGTGAGCTCGACCCCTCCGTTGACCTCACCGACGCGGGGCACGACGAGGTGCTCGACGCGCAGGTCGGCGCGGCTGCGGCCCGGCGCCGTCGGGATGAAATGGAGGTTCCCCGCGAGCACGCCGCTGAGTCTCTCGAGGCCAGGGACGACGCCGCGGAGCCACGCGATGTCGAAGCGCTCAGCGTCGAGGTGGACCTCGTTGCCCGCGAGCCCGACCGTGAGCCCGCCGGAGCGGGGGGTGTGGAGCGCGACGTTCACCCGCGGCGGGCGCCGTCCCTCTCGGTCGATGGCGACGCTCCCCGAGAGCGAGGCCTCGGCGCCGCGGAGCACGAGCCGCGACGCGCGGATGTTCACGCCGACGCGCGCGGGGTTCGCGAGGTCGACGGTGGCGTAGAGGTGCGCCTCGGTGGGGCCGCCGCGTCCTTGAGGGACCGCCGGCCGAGGGCCGAGGGCCTGGAGGAGACCGTCGCCGCGGGCGTCGACGTTGACGTCGAGCTGACCCTCGATGGCGCCGCGCACCCGGAGGTCGACGGCCTCGGCGGAGGCGACGTCGCGGAGCGCGAGGTCGCGGCCGTTGACCGTCGCGTCGACGACGTTGCGCCCCGGCGCGCGCGCGAAGGTGCCGCGGATCGCGAGCGCCTCCGCTCGCACGCCGGCCACTCGCAGGCGGGCCACGTCGAGGCGCGCCGTGGCGCGGAGGTTGTCGACGCTCCCCTCGGCGGTCACCCGACCGCGGATGCGACCCCCCGCGAGCCCGCGCGTCCACGGCATGCTCGACAGCTCGGGGGAGTTGACCTCGACGGTGAGTCGACCGTGCGGGAGCGGGTCGGAGAGCTCCACCACGCCCCTCACCTCCGCGCCCAGCGCGTCGGAGCGGAGGCTCAACACGTCGACGCGGTCGCCGCGCACCGTGAGCGACGCGAGGAAGGGCGGCAGCGGCACGTCGGCGACGGCGCCGCGCAGGCCCCGCGCGTCGAGCACGACGTGGTGCTCCTCGCCCTCCGCGCGGTGGTTGAGCTGGATGACCCCGTCGATGTCCCCCTCGGGCAGCCCCGCCATCGCGCGGGCGGGGGAGACGTCCCGCAGGCGGAGGGTGAGCGCCTGCTGGTCGGCGGTGCCCGAGCCCTCGAGGTGGAGCGCCTCGCGGTCCACGAGGATGTCCGCCGAGGCCGACCAGCGGAGGTCAGGCCGTAGCCGCGCCTGCAGGTCGACCTGCACCGGCGGCAGCGACGGCTGCTCGTTGCGCACGATGAGCTGGTCGATCACGCCCCGCGCCACGCGGCAGCCCCGCACGCTCGCGCGGTACTCCCCGTCCGGCGCGGTGTCGACGCGGATCGCGCAGCCGACGTCGCGGCCCCGCAGCGTGAGGTTCGCGTCGACCCTTGGCGGCGTCGGGGTGCGCGCGGCGCCGTCGAGGTGCAGGTCGATGGGCGCGAGCTCCCGCACGCTCGCGCGGAGGTCGAGGCCGCGCACCGTCGCGCTCAGCCCGTCGGGGCGCACCTCGACGCCCCCGTTGAAGCGCAGGTTTCGCAGCGTGGTGGGGGGGCCGAGGCGAGACTTCACCTCGGCGACGCGCAGGCGGATGTCGGGCACGCGCCAGGTGGTCGTCGAGGGCGTGTCGTCGGGCGGGGCCGCGTCGGGGAGCGGCACCGCGGGCATCACGGGGGCGTCGATCCACGCGCGCCGGAGCTCGAGGTCGATGGTAGGGAAGGGCTTCTCCTGCAGCAGCGCGCCGATCAACGCGCGGGCGGGGTAGACCCGCAGGGTGCCGCCCTCGGCGAAGGGCACGCTGCGCATGTCCCTCCAGCCGATGCCCGAGACGCGGATCTCGGAGAGGGTGAGCTCCTCGACGCGGCCGAGGGCGAGGTTGCCGGGCACCGCGGTGCGGAGGATGGCGCGGGCGATGTCGAGCACCGCGGCGCGACCGAGCTCGGTGGGGAGGTTCAGCACGAGCATCACCACCGAGAGGAGCAGCGCGACGAAGAACCTCCAGAGGGTCTGCCAGAGCGCCGCGACGACTTGACCCATCACCAGGCCTCGCCGATGGAGAAGTGCAGCATCGCCGGGATGCCGATGTCGGCGCCGACGAAGTCACAGCGGGGCTGGGTGGTGAGGTACCAGCTGGGGTGGCCGCTGGGCGACGCGGCGTTCTGCGCGGCGACGTCGTTCGCGGCGCGGGTGCACGTGCCGGCGAAGAGGTCCTGCAGGCGCAGGGCGAAGTCGATGCGGATCGGCCCCACGGGGGTGAGATACCGGAGGCCGAGGCCCAGCGACGGGTTCGCCGTCCGAAAGAGCGTGGGGATGAGCCCGTCGGTCCAGCCCTGGGGCGGCGGCACGACGGCCTGGTCTCGGTTGGTCACGCAGGCCGCGCTGTCTTGCACGGCGTTGTCGGCGCGCGGCCGGCCGCAGGTGGTCGACGCCTGGCCCGCCGGAGAGACGAAGGGCTCGGGGTTCACCCCCGCGACGTTGCTCGCGTCGAAGAAGAGCACCCCGCCGAGGTTGCCCGGCTGCCAGCGGAGCTCGACGCTCGCCTCCCACACCGCGACGCCGCCGAGCGGGAGCACCCGGTTGGGCTGCTCGCGCCACGCCTGCTGGCCGTCGACGATGTCCGACCCGGGGATGCCCCCGAGGACGCCGACGCGGTTGGTGGGGTAGCCGCGGTTCGACTGCGCGCCGCCCGAGAAGAAGCGCAGGTCGGGGGGCACGGGCCAGTACCAGATCCCGTTCTCGAAGCGCGACTCGCCCACCGCGCCGCCGATCATCCCGCGCACCGCGAAGGTGAGCTTGCGGGTGACGGGGACGTACGCCCGCGCCTCGAGCGCCGCGCGCACGAAGGTGTAGTCCGAGAGCACGGGGATCCTCAGGCTCTCTGAGAGCGCGGCGGAGAGGTAGTAGCCCTGCGTCGGCCGCGCGCGGTCGTTGCGGCGGTCGTACGCGACGGTCTGCTCCAGGTAGAGGTAGCCCTGGTCGAAGAACTGCTGGCGAAAGAGCGGCTCGCGGTCGAGGTCGATCTGCGTGCTCGGGTCTGACAGGGGGTTCGGGCTGAAGCCCAGGGACGTGTAGCGGACGAAGGCGCCGCCCGTGAGGCGCTGCCCCAGCCTGCCCTCGATGCCGAGCGCGAAGCGCAGCGCGCGGCGGTACACGCTGCTCTGGAGGAGCGGGTCGGGGCCGAGGTCGAAGCCCACGGCGAAGAGGCCCCTCACGCGGCGGAAGATCTCCGGCTGCGAGATCTCCCCGAGGGTCGAGATGCCGGGCACGAGGCCGTCGATGGCGTTGTTGGCCCCCGCGAGGTTGAAATACAGCTCGGGCCGGATCTCGAGGCGACCGCGACGGAAACCGCCGAGGAAGTTCCGGTGCTCGAGGGTCACCAGGGCGTGGACGTTGTTGCGCGAGAGCGAGCCGTCGACCTCGACGCCGCCGCCGAGGCGCACGCGGAAGAGCCTCCCGGTGGAGAGGGTCACGGCGAGGGCGACGGTGCCGTCGGGGCGAGGGTCTTCGAGGATGCGCGCGATGCCGAAGACCCCTAGGTCGAGCAGGGCCTGCTGGCCGCGCGCGAGCCGTCGCAGCGAGAAGTTCGACCCGCGGTCGATGCCCAGCGCCGATCGGATCACCGAGACCGGCAGCCCGTTCGGGAGGCGATCGGCGGTGTAGACCTCCGTGGAGGGGGCGACGTGGAGACGCACCTCGCCGAAGCGGCTCCGAGGCCCGGGGCGGAGGGTGTACTCCACCCAGGCGCGCCGCTGGCTCGGGTCGACCACGGCCCGAGGGATCACCACCGGCGTCGCCCAACCGCGCTCGCGGAGCCCGCCGTGGAGGCGGGAGCGGTCGCCGTTGAACGCGGCCTCGTCGAAGCGGTTGCCCGGGATGAGCTGGAGGTCGGCGCGGAGCTCGCGGCATTGCTGCGCGGTGAGCGGGCCCTGGTCGCCCTCCTCGCAGCCGTGGAGGCGCACGTCGGTGACGAGGGTGGGCGCGCCCTCGGTGATGTCGAGGTCGATGTTGAGACGTCGACGGCTGAGCTGGGTGAGCCTCGGGACGCCCACGTGCGTGTCGTAGAAGCCCCGGGACTGGTAGTAACGCTGGATGCGCAGCCGGTCGCGGTTGAGCGCGGCCTCGTCGTAGTAGGCCGGGTCGACCCACCACCAGCGCCACCAGCGCAGCCACCGCGGGTGGTTCGCGGGGAACTCCGGGGTCTCTTGCGTGGCGATGTGGCCGCGGACGTCGCCGTGGTCGACCTGCCTCGCGCCGCGGAGGTTGAGCTCGTGCACCCGCCATCGGGTCGAGTCGATGCGCGCGGGGCACCCGGTGACGACTGCGGCGAGGAGCGCGAGCGCGAGGAGCCTCAAGGCGCGACGGAGGTTCCGGTTAGGGTCGGCGGCTGGCATCGTCAGGGCGAAGGCGCGACGTTACCCCAGGTAGGCCGGGGCGCGGCGAGCGACGTGGAGGTGCGCGGCGATGAGTGACCGGAGGCGAGCGTTGAAGGTGATCGCGGGCTGCGCTGGCGCGGGCGTCGCCGCGGCGGCGGTGGCCCCGGCGG
>JAEYZO010000333.1 GCA_023428035.1 Pseudomonadota bacterium
GGGTCGCAGTGACCCCCCGCGCGCCCCTGCAGGCCTCGCAGCGCTCCCGGCGCCCGCAGAAGCCCCCCGCGAAGAAGCCCGCGTCACCCGCGGTCAAGGTCGCCGCGATCTCTGTCGCGATGCTCACGGTGACCGCGACCGCCGCCGTCGCCGCGGTGCTCGGCCTCGGCTGGGAGCTGCGCTGGAAGAACCCCTGGGCCTTCGCGCTCCTGCCCGCGGCCTTCGTCGCGTGGCTCCTCGCGCGCTGGCTGGGCAAGCCCCTCGGCGCCTCGCCCGGCGAGGGCCTCGCGCGCTTGAAGGTCTCGCAGGGAGCCGTGATGGCCGCGGCGCCGCGCTCGCTCTGGGCGCGCCTCGCGCACCTCCCCGGCGCGCTGCGGGTGTGCGCCGTGGTCTTCGTGGTGGTGGGCCTCGCGCGGCCGCAGCGGGTCGACGCCCCCGACGCCATCGAGCTCTCGGGCATCGACATCGTCCTCTCGATCGACCTGTCGGGCTCGATGCGCGCGGCGGACCTGCAGCCCACGCGCCTCGAGGCCGCCAAGGAGGTCGTCTCGGACTTCATCCAGCGCCGCAGGAGCGACCGCATCGGCGTGGTGGTCTTCGGCCGCGAGGCCTACACCGTGGTGCCGCCGACGCTGGACTACACCGTGCTCCAGCGCATGGTGCAGTCGCTCTCGCTGGAGCTCATCGACGGCGGCGCGACGGCCATCGGCGACGGGCTCGGCACCGCGCTCAACCGCCTGCGCCGCAGCGACGCGCGCAGCCGGGTGGTGGTGCTGCTCACCGACGGCGCGAACAACGCGGGCCACGTCGACCCGCGCGAGGCCGCGCAGCTCGCGACGGCGCTGCGCTGCAAGGTCTACACGATCCTCATGGGCACCTCGGAGGAGGCCCCGGTGCAGCAGGGCGTCGACCTCGCGGGGCGCCCCGTCTACACCACGGCGCGCTTCCCCGTGGACCCTGAGCTCCTGCAGGAGATCGCGCGTCGCACTGGCGGGCAGTTCTTCCGCGCGGCGGACCGGGCGGCGCTCGCGCAGAGCTTCCACACCATCCTCGACCAGCTCGAGCGCAGCCGCATCGCCGACGCCGGCGCGCGCTACGCCGAGCTGCACACGTACCCCGTCCTGGCCGCGCTCCTGTGCCTCGCGCTCGAGGCGCTCCTCTCGTCGACGCGCCTGCGGAGGTTCCCGTGAGGTTCGGCGACCCGGCGCTCCTCTGGTCGCTCCTCGTCGTGCCCGCGTTGGGCGCGCTGATGCTCTACGCGGCGATGGCCCGCAAGAAGGCCCTCTCGCGCTTCGGCGACCCGGCCCTCGTGGCGGCGCTCCGTGACGGCTCGCCCGCGGGCTTTCGCGTGGCGCGCTCGGTGATGCTGCTCACGGCGGTGGCGCTCTTGTGCGTCGCCGCGGCGCGGCCGCAGCACGGCTCGCGCACCGAGGTGGTCTCTCGCCGCGGCATCGACGTGGTGATCTGCCTCGACGTGTCGAAGTCGATGCTCGCGCGCGACGTGCAGCCCTCTCGCATCGAGCGCGCGAAGGCCGAGCTCCAGCGCCTGCTCGAGGAGGAGCCCGGCGACCGGGTGGCGGTGGTGCTCTTCGCGGGCGAGACGATGGAGTACCCGCTCACCACCGACCACGAGGCCGCGCTGAGGTTCTTCCGCGACGCGCACCCGTGGGAGTTCCCGGTGCAGGGCACCTCCATCGGCCGCGCGCTCACCGCGGCGCGGGAGCTCTTCGCCCGCGACCCCCTCGCGGCGCGCCGCTCCAAGGTGATCCTGCTGGTCACGGATGGTGAAGACCTGGAGGGCGAGCCCGTCGAGGCCGCGCGCGCCGCGGCGAACGACGGCATCCGTGTCTTCATCGACGCCATCGGGAGCGCGCTGCCCGAGCCCATCCCGGCCTACACGCCCGACGGTCGGCCCGCGGGCTACGAGCGCGACTCGAACGGCAACGTGAAGCAGACCCAGTTCACCCCCGAGATGGAGCGGCAGCTCCGTCAGGTGGCGAGCGAGGGCAACGGAGCTTATTTCCGCCCTCGCACGGGAGAGGTCGGCATCGACCGCGTGCGCCGCGAGATGGCGCGGCTGCGCAGGGCCGAGCTGCAGGAGTCGCGACGCACGGTCTACGAAGAGCTCCTCTGGCCGACGCTCCTGCCGGCCTTCGTGCTGCTCCTCGCGTCGAGCCTGTTCGTGCCCGAGCGGATCCGCCGTCGCGCCGCGAAGGAGGCCGCGAAGTGAAGCGGTCGCGCGCGAAGAAGGGGGCGGTGAAGATCCCCGGGTGGGTGTTCCCCGCGGTGGTGGGCGTGGGGCTCGCGGGCTTCACGGTGTGGGCGTGGCCGCCGAGGGATGAGGTCGACCCGAGGGTCGCGCGCGGCAACCTCGCCTACGCGCGCAGGGCCTTCCCCGAGGCGCTGCAGGACTACGAGGCCGCGCCGGGGGACGGAGCCCGCAACGTGGGCGTACACCGCAACCGGGGCATCGCGCGCTTTCGCATCGCGCTCCCGCCCGGTGACGGTGGGGTGTTGCCGGAGCTGGAGCGCGACGCGGCGGTGCCCGAGGGTTGGTCCCGGATGCAGGACGAGCTCCGCAACGCCGCGCGCGGCGGAGACGGCGTCGCGGTGGAGGACATCCCCTCGATGGTGCGCGCGCGGGCGCAGTACGACCTGGGCAACACGCACTTCGCGCGGCACGAGTGGCGCCAGGCCATTGACGCCTACAAAGAGGCCCTGCGATTGCGTCCGGGCTGGGTCGACGCCGCGTGGAACATGGAGCTCGCGCGGCGCCGACGCGACGACGACGACCACCCCGACGCGGGCCCCGACGCCGGGCAGGACGCCTCGACCGACAGCGGCACCCCCGACAGCGGCGCGCCGGACAGCGGGTCTCCCGACGGGGGCTCCCCTGACGGAGGCTCCCCCGACGGAGGCAACGGCGACGGCGGTTCGCAGGGCGACAGCGGCGACCAGAGCGGCGACGCTGGGAGCAACCAGGGCGACGCTGGGAACAACCAGGGCGACGGGGGCAACGGCGAGCCCCCCGACGCGGGACAACCCGAGGGCGGTGACGGCGGCGTGCAGCCTCCGCCGCCGCAGTCGCTCGCGCCCCTCGATCAGCTCGAGCGCAACGCGCAGGACCTCCAGCAGATGCTCCTGCGACGTCGCGCGATGCAGACCCCGCGCAACCCCGACGACGAGCGCTGACCGATGCGGCCTTCGCTCGCGCCCGTGTGCCTCTCGATCGTCGTGGCCGCGGGCGCGGCGCGCGCCGAGACGCGGCTCACGGTGCAGGTCGACCCGCCCACGCCCGAGGTGGGGCAGGTCTTTCGCGTGGTCTACACGCTTCAGGTGAACGGCGGAGGGAACATCGCCGCCGCGCCCCTCGACCTGGGCGAGCTCGAGGTGCTCTCGAACCCCGGCCCTCCGCAGATGCCGCAGATGATGATCTGGGGCGGCGGGGGGATGATGATGTTCAACTCCTCGACGGAGTACGCGGTGCGCGCGCGGCGCCCGGGGCGCTACACGATCCGCGGGGCTCGCGCGGTCGACCGGCAGAGCGGCCGGGTGGTCGCGCAGTCGGCGCCGGTGACCTTCACCGTGGCGCGGGCAGGGAGCGCGCCGCAGGTGCAGCCGGGGATGCCCAACCCGATGCCCTTCCCCGCGGGGCCGCCGGGGTACTTTCCGCCGGGGGTGAGCGACGACCCCGAGCCCGAGGAGCCCCCGGTCTACCAGGGCGTCGACGTGCCCCCGCAGGGGCGGCTCACCGGCGCGGTGGCCGACCGCTCGGGCTTCTTGCGCGTCGCGGTCGACGACCCCGAGCCCTGGGTGGGCCAGCAGGTCATCTGGCGCGCGTGGATCTACATCCCCTCGTACGAAGCGGGCTGCGAGTCGGTGCGCGAGCCGGCCTACGACGGCTTCTGGAGCGAGGTGCTGTTCCAGCCGCAGCAGGCCTGCGCGCCGCGGTGGATCCCTCAGCGCGTGGGCAGCGCCACGATGACCGCGGGGATGACCCGCCGCGTGGCGCTCTTCCCGACGCGCGCGGGGCCCCTCACAGTGGGCCCCCTCACGATGCGCATCGAGTACGTCGAGGGCGACGCCTTCTTCGGTCGACGACGTCTCTACGAGGTCACCAGCCCCTCGCTCACGCTCACCGCGCGCGAGCCCCCCGCCGAGGGGCGCCCCGCGAACTGGGTGCCGGGCACCATCGGCCCCGTGACCCTCGAGGCCTCCCTCGACCGCGACAACGCCCCGGTGGGCGAGACCGTGACCCTCACGGTGCGCGCGCGGGGCAACGGCTACCTCGGCAGCGTGGGCCTCCCTCCTCTCCCCGCCGTCGACGGGGTGCGGGTGCTCCCGGGTAACTCTCGCTCGCAGAACGACACCTCCGGCGAAGACGTCGTGGGAAACCTCACCAACGAGTACCGGGTCGTGGCCGACGCCCCGGGGCCGCACCCCCTCGGCACGCTCCGGGTGCCCTGGTTCGACCCCTCGACGCGGAGGTATCAGGTCGCCGAGGTCGCGCTCCCGACCCTCACCGCGACGGGAGAGGCTGCGCGGCCCGACCCCGACGCGACCCGCGAGGACCCCACCACCACGCTCAACCCCTTGCGGCCGTCTCCGCCCCTCGAGCACCACCGCGCGTGGTTCACCACGGGGCCGAGGGTGTGGGGCGCGGTGCTCTTTCCGCCCGTGGCGCTGGTGCTCTACGGCGTGGGTCGGTGGGTGGCGCTGGCGTGGTCCGAGCGACGGCGCGCGCGCGCCGAGGGAGAGCGCAACGACCCCGACGCGCTCTTGCGTCAGGCGAAGTCCGCGCTGGAGAAGGGAGACACCGGGGGCGCGCTCTCGCTCGCGGGGAGGGCCCTCGACCGCGCCGAGCGCACCGCGGGAGACGCGCTGGATGAGGCCACCCGAGAGC
>JAEYZO010000201.1 GCA_023428035.1 Pseudomonadota bacterium
ACCTGTGGCGCACCGCGCCCGCGCAGCGGAGCGGGCGACGGGAAGCGCCTCCCGAGCCCGATCACGGAGAGGGCCGCGAGCGCCCCGCGAACGACGGAGAGCAACGACGTCCGCGCTTCGACGGAGAGGGGCTGCGTCGCGCGGTGGAGCGCGCGGCGCGGAGGGCGAGGGAGCAGGGCGGCGCGGTGCTGCCGTTCCTGCCGTTGTTCCTGCTAAACCGGCCGCTGCGGCGGTGGTGGCTGCTGCGGCGGCTGCGTCGCTCGAAGGGGGTGACTCCGTCGCGGCGCGCGTCGAACCGCTGGCGGCAGATCGTGATCGCGATGGGCGACGCGGG
Source organism: Pseudomonadota bacterium (assembly GCA_023428035.1). Classification (GTDB taxonomy): domain Bacteria; phylum Myxococcota_A; class Polyangia; order Polyangiales; genus JAEYZO01. Next base: position 335 of record JAEYZO010000201.1, read on the forward strand.
GGTCGAGCCGAAGCAGGCCGACACCGTCGACGACGCGATCGAGCACATGGAGCGCGCGCGGCAGAGGGAGGGTCACTCGCCCTCGCAGGGCCTCGCGGCCTTCGGGGAGCACTACCAGCGGGTGCGCTACGGGCTGGGCATCCCTCCAGGCGCGCTCGACGCGATGGACCGCGAGGCCGAGGCGGCCTACCGCGACATCCGCGCGCCGCTGGGGCGGTGGCGTCGGGTGAAGGGCTGGTGGCGCCGCATAGACGGGTGAGCAGACAAGCCCCGAGCACCCCCGTATCGTTCGGCCCATGCTTTCATCTCGCTTGGGGTCGATGCTTCGGGGCATCGTGGCGATGGCCGTCCCGCTCGCGGGGTGTTGCGAGACGACCTCGATGGAGGTCGACGTACGCGCCAACGGCCAGAACGCGCAGCCCTGGATCGAAGCCGGCGACGCGTCGACGGGCCTCGCTGACTCGGGCGTCTTCCCACCCGGCGAGATCGACTGCGCGCGCGCGTGCCTCGGCCCCATCATCGGCCGCTGCATGGGCTGGCGCGTCGTGGGCTGCGAGCGCGTCGACCGCGAGGGCACGACGATCCACTGCAGCTACGAGAGCACCGAGTGCCCCGACGTGGTGCCTCGGGACACTTGCGGACGCCGCACCGAGGGCGTCGACCCGCCGTCCGTCCGCGGCGACGACCGGGTGGGACGTCGCCTCGCCGCGATGGCCACGCTCGAAGCCGCGTCGATCCCCGCGTTCACGCGCCTCGAACGTGAGCTCCGCGCCCACGGTGCGCCGCGCTCGCTCCGTCGCTCTGCCTCGCGCGCCCGCGCCGACGAGCTCCGTCACGCCCGCACCATGCGCGCCCTCGCGTCACGCCGTGGAGCCGCGATGGAGCGCGTGCGACGACGCTCGCTCCCGGTGCGCGCGCTCGACGCGGTGGCGCTGGAGAACGCCGTCGAGGGCTGCGTGCGCGAGACCTGGGGCGCGCTGGTGGCCGAGTACCAGTCGGTGCAGGCCCGCGACGGAGACGTGCGCGAGGCGATGCGAGCGATCGCGCGCGACGAGGCGAGGCACGCGGCGCTCGCGTGGCGCGTCCACGCGTGGGCGCTCTCGAAGATGGACGAGACCGCTCGCACGGACTGTGAGCGGGCGATGCGCGACGCGGTGCGGTCTCTCCGCGCGGAGCTCACCGCGGTAGACGCCGCGTCGCGGGAGCTCGGCTGGCCCGCGGGCGCCGTCGCGGCGGTGATGCTCGACGCCCTCGACGCTCAGCTCTGGAGCCGCGCGTGAAGACCGTCGCCCTCGCGGTCGCGGGAGCGTTCATTCTCACGACGACCGCGGCGCACGCGCAGGAGTGGCCTCCGCCGCCTCCGCCGCCGAAGCGCTTCACGCTCACCTTCCACCCGTTGTCGCTGCTGCTCACGCAGTGGCAGTTCGAGTTCGAGGCCGCGGTGGCGCGCTCGCTCTCGCTGCACGCGAACCCGACGGTGGTGGTGACCGTCGACGACGGCACCCCGCGACCCCTCGCCTTCGCGATGGACCTCGGGCTGCGGTACTTCCCCTTTCGCCGCGCGCCCTCGGGCTTCTTCCTCGGCGCACACGCGGGCATCGGTAGCTGGGACCTCATCGCGTTTCGCCCAGCGGAGCCGGCCCTCGCGATGCGCGGCGGCGCGTCGGTGGGCTACACATGGGCGTGGCCCTGGGGCCTGGTGCTCTCCCTGGGCGGCGGCGCCGAGGTGCTGACGGTGTCTCCCTCCGGCTCGAACGACGTCCGTGTGATCGTGTACCCCTTCACGCGACTCGCGGTGGGCGTGACCTTTTAGAGCGATGGGGGTACTCCCGCGGCCGTGCCGACGGAGCTCGCGCCCACCGACGACCCCCGCGCCCGCGCGCTCTCCGCGCTGCGTCGCGACGGCCGCGAGGCGACGTCGTTCCAGTCGCTGGAGCCCGACTGCGCGCACTGGTTCGACGGCGACGACCTCGTGGCGTACGTCGACACGGGCTCCGCGTGGGTGGCCGCGGGGGCGCCCGTCGCACCGCCGTCGCGCGTGAGAGACGTCGCCCACGGCTTCGTCGCCGCCGCCCGCGCCGCGAACCGTCGCGCGTGCTTCTTCGCCGTGGAGTCGGACTTCATCGAGGCCACGGGCTTCACCGCGACGAAGGTGGGCGAGCAGCCCGTGTGGGACCCGCGAGGGTGGGACGACACCCTCAAGGGCGCGCGAAAGCTCCGGGAGCAGTTGCGACGCGCGAGGGCGCACGGGGTCACGGTCACCGTGGTCGAGGGGCGCGATCTCCAAGCCGACGGCGGGGCGCGGGCGCGGGCCCTCGACGCGATGGCCGCGCGCTTCATCGCGACGCGGGGCATGGCGCCGATGGGCTTTCTGGTGGACCTGCGGCCGACGCTCTGCGCGGAGGAGAAGAGGTACGTCTTCGCCGAGCGCGAGGGGGTGATCGTCGAGGCCCTCGCGTTGGCCCCGGTCTACGCGCGCGGGGGATGGCTCCTCGAGGACCTCCTCCGGGCGGAGGGCGCCCCCAACGGGTGCTCGGAGCTGATGATCGACGCCGCCCTGCGCGCCGCGGCCGAGGAGGGCTCGCGCTACGCCACGCTCGGGATGGTCCCGCTCGCGGGCGTGGGCGGGTGGATGCGCGCCGTCGCGGACCGAGCCCGTTGGCTCTACGACTTCAGGGGCCTGCACGCCTTTCGCGCGCGACTGCGCCCCACGCGCTGGGACGCCGTGCACCTCGCGACGCCCCCCGACCGCTGGCCCACGGTGGCCCTCGTCGAGTCGCTGCGCGCCTTCGCCCGAGGGAGCCTCTTGCGCTTCGGCCTCGCGACCCTGCGCCACCGCGCGACGAGGGCCCGACGCGTCGCCTCCCTCACTCCAGCAGGGTGCCCGCGCGCACCTTGAGCGCCGTCGCGAGGCGCAGGAACACCGTAACCGCCCCGAGGTTGGCGTCACTGCGTAGCGGTCGCGCTACGGACGTCGCGATCTCCCCGCGGTAGCGTCGAGCCCGAGCGGGCGAGGTGTCGGCGACGTTCCCCGCGCCGCCGCTCGCCGCT
>JAEYZO010000248.1 GCA_023428035.1 Pseudomonadota bacterium
CCATCGGCGAGGGCCGCCGCGTCGAGGTGCCCGCCGTGGCGACGATCTCGATGTAGGTGTTAGCGTCCGCGGCCTCGCGATGACCGTGCTCGAGCGCCTCGCCCGCTGGCGTGAACCCATCGCCGCCGTGGCCTGCGCCGCCGTGGCCCTCGCCTTCGCCGCGCCCACCGTGCGGGCCTGCGCCCCCGACGGCGACACCGTCCGCTGCGTGTGGACGGCGACGCACACGCCCAGCACCGACGACTGGCGCGCCTTCGCCGGAGCCTGGGAGGCCGCCCGCGTCGCCGTCTCCGACTTCGCCCAGGTCCCGAGCTGGAACCCCTACCACTGCGGCGGCGTGGTGCTCTTCTCCGACCCGCAGTCCCCCGCCCTCGCGCCCTTGTTCCTCCTGCTCCTATGGCTGCCCACCGCGGCGGCCATGAAGCTCTGGATCGCGCTGCACCTCGTCGCCGGAGCCCTCGGCGCCCGCGCCCTCGCGCGCTCCTACGGCGCCAACCTCCCCGAGCAGCTCCTCGCCGCCACGCTCGTCTCCGCGTGCGGCTTCTGCGCGGAGCACTTCGGCGGAGGGCACCTCTCCTTCACGCCCTTCCTGTTGTTCCCGTGGGTGCTCCTCGCGCACCGGCGGGCCATCGCCGACCCGCGCTGGAGCGTGCTCACCGCGTCGCTCCTCGCGCTCACCGTGTACGAAGGCGGCACCTATCCCCTCCCGCTCATGGCCGTGGGCCTCGCCGCCGACGCGCTCGCGCGCGTGACCGACCCCGACGACCGCCGCGGGATGCTGACCTCTCTGCCGCTCACGGCGGTCTTGTTCGTCCTGCTCGCGGGCTTTCGCCTGGTGCCGGTGCTCGCCTTCCTCTCTGAGCACCCGCGCTTGATGCCCCTCGACGACCAGATGACCGTCGCCGAGGTCGTGCAGGCGTGGACCACCCGCGCGCACGAGCGGGCCTTTCCCGGGCACACCTACGTGTGGCCCGAGTACGGCGACTACATCGGCGCGGTGCCGGTGGTCCTCCTCGCGGTGGGTGTCGTGGTGTCTCTCGCGAAGCGCGACGGGCTCACCCGCGACCGGCGCGTCGACCTCGCGCTGCTCGTCGCGCTGGTGTGGTGCGCGCTGGGGAACATCCCGGGCTTCTCGCTCTTCGGGCTGCTGCACGAGCTGCCGGTGTACCGCTCGCTGCGCGTGCCCTCGCGCTTCTTGTACCCCGCGACGGTGGCCCTCGCGCTGGTGGTCGCGCGGCTGCTGGTGGACCTGCGCTCGACCCTCGACGCGCAGCGGGCGCGCAGGGGGGTCGTCACGGCCTTCGCGTTCCTCGAGTGCGCGCTCGCGGTGGGCGTCGCCCACGACGTGGTGAAGACCAACAGCCCACGCTTGCAGGTGGGGGCCGACCCAGTGTTCCCGCGGGAGCCCGCGGCGCGGCGCTTCACCCAGCAGCCCGGCGGAGACTACTGGCGCTGGCCCACCTACCCCGTGCGCGGCGTCGGGACGCCCGTCTGCTACGTGGCCTTCGACTGGCCCGTCGCTCCGGGGCTGCGCCTGGGAGACGTCCCGCAGGAGCAGCTCTCGCCCCCCGACGCGGGGACGGTGACCGCGGGCGCGTGGAGCCCGAACACCCTGCGCTTCACCGTGGATCTCTCGCGTCCGGCATCGCTCGTGGTGAACCAGAACACCGACAGCGGGTGGAGCGCGAGCGAAGGGACCATCGACCGCGGTCAGGCCCTGCTCACGGTCGACCTCCCCGCGGGGAGGAGGGAGGTGGTGCTCCGGCACCGACCGCGGGGTCTGTGGCTCGGCGCGCTGATGACGCTCGCGGGCCTCGCGCTCTCGGCGCTGGTCGCGCGCAGGCTCAGCGCCGAGCGGCTCGCGCAGATCCGGGGGCGGGCGCGGAGGTGGTGGTCAGAGGCTTGAGCCCCGCGGGCGTGTACGATGCGGCCGCGATGAGCCGCACCGAAGCGCCGCCCGGACGCATCCTTGGGGACCGTTACCAGCTCGGCGCGATGCTGGGCGAGGGGGGCATGGCCTCGGTGTACCGCGCCGTCGACCTCCGCGACGGGAGCGCCTGCGCGGTGAAGGTGCTCGCCCCCGACTACGCCCACGACAAGCAGGTGCGGCAGCGCTTCGTGCGCGAGGCCAACGCCGCTCGCTCCCTCGACCACCCCAACATCATCCGGGTGTTCGAGTCCGACGCGCAGGGCCCCGTCGCGTGGATGTCCATGGAGCTGCTGGAGGGCCAGTCGCTGGAGGAGCGCCTCGCGCTCGGGCCGCTCTCGCCCCGCGAGGCCCTGGCCCTGATGATCCCGGTGTCGTCGGCGGTGGCCGCCGCGCACGCCGCGGGGATCATCCACCGCGACCTCAAGCCCGCCAACATCTTCATGTGCCGAGGCGGCGCCGCCAAGGTGCTCGACTTCGGCATCGCGAGGAACCACGCCGACTTCGCCATCACCGGCACCCGCGAGATGCCCGGCACCCCCGCGTACCTCTCCCCCGAGCAGTGCCGCGGCAAGAAGGCCACCGCGGCGAGCGACCTCTACGCCCTGGGCGTCACGCTCTTCGAGGCCCTCGCGGGCGCTCTCCCCTTCACGGGTTCGGCCACCGCCGTGATCGTCGCGCACGCGAACAAGACCGCGCCCCTCCTCCGAGAGCGAGCCCCCGACGCGCCCGAGTCCCTCGAGGCCCTCGTCGCGCGCCTGCTCGCGAAGGACCCGGCCGAGAGGCCGCCCACCGCCGACGCGCTAAAGTCCGAGCTCGAGGCCATCGTCGCCGCGCTACCCCCCGCCGCGTCCGAGGCCTTCGAGCTCGACACGCAGTTCGACCGGCCCACCGCGACCCCGATCATACCGAGCTCCGCGACGCAGGCCCGCATCGAGCGCGCCCTCGACGTGCTCGGCGAGGAGACCTTCCAACGCCGCGCTCGCGTCGCGCAGTTGGAGGTCGAGCTCTCCGCGGAGCGCCGCGCCCTCGAAGACCTCGAGTTCCAGGTCGAGCAGCTCCGCGGTCGGCTCGCGGCCCTGTTCGCGGGGCGTCGGGCCGACGGGTGAGCCGCTGGCCGCCCGCGGCGCGCTGGGCCGCGCGCGTGACCTCCGCGCTCGTCACCGTCGTCGTCGTCGACGCGGTCGCCGCGAT
>JAEYZO010000257.1 GCA_023428035.1 Pseudomonadota bacterium
GGGATGACCCCCGCGGCGAGCTCGTGCAGCCGCACCCGCGACGGGTCCGCCGCGCGCAGCGCCGCGATCTGCGCCGCGGTCGCACCGGGCGGATACACCCGACCGAGCACCGCCACCGCGAGCCGCGCCGCGCCCTGCGCGAGGAGCGCGAAGACCACCACGGAGATGACCGTGCCCAGCGGGATCCAGTGCCACGGGGGAGGGTCTTCGCTCGCGCCGCCCTCGGGTGTAGCGCCCGCGGGCCCCGCCGCGGCGGGCTCACGGATCACAGGGAGGTGACGCTTCGCCATCGCCCACGGAATCCGACCGCGCGAGGGAGATGTCAACCCGCGGGAGCCCCCGACGCGCGTTGACAGCCTCCTACCTCATGGACACGTCAGTCCACTCGGAGGTGCCTATGAAACCGAGGTCCTACGCGCTCATCGCGGCGCTCTTCTTCGTCGCGCAGGCCGCCTACGTCGCGCTCTACTCCCTCCTGGGCTTCGAGTACGCGGGCTTCACCCACGCCCACAACGTCGTCGTCAACGCCCTCATGACCGCGCTCTGGCTCACCGCCGCGGTCTCCATGTTCGCGCGCCGGAGCCCCCTCGGCTTCGCGTTCATCGCCTTCGGCCTCAAGGTCTCCGTCGTCAACGGCTTCCTCTACGCCGTCGCGGGCGGAGGCCCGCTGGGGCTGCTCTTCCTCGGCGCCGCGGCGATCACGGCCTTCTGCGTGAAGCGCTCGCTCCCCCCGCTCACCGAGCACGTCTCGGCCCGGGGCCACGCCTTCGTGGGCTGAGCGCCCCGACCGCCCGCGGGGACGTAGCCCTACATCCCGTGACTCCCTCCAGGGCCTTTCCGCAGCCTCGGCTGGGTGCCGCGAGGCCCTTCGGGGCGTCGACGGCTGCCAGCTCCATCTCCTGCGAGGCCCTCGAGGCCCTCTCCGTTGATCGCGCTATGTCCGAACGGGCCCTGCACCGCCTCGCCGTCGCGAGCCAGACGCAGCGCGTCGACCTACACCCCCTCATCCGGGAAATCCCTGATTTCAGCGGCTCGATCCTGCCGGTACGACGGTCTTTGCGGGGAGCCTCTTCACCCTCCCCGCGTCGAGGGAGGACCGATGAAGCACAGCCCCACCCGTCGCAAGACCTCGCCCGTCGCTGCGCCCCGTGAGACGCGCGAGGGTCACGCCGACCCCGTCGCCGCCGCGCGCGCCGCGGCCTTCGTCACTGACGACCCCGCCGCGGCGCTGGAGCACTTTCGCCCTCTCGCCGCGGGGGTCTCCACGGTGGACCTCACCCCGTTGAACGGCGCCCCGCTCGTCATGCTCGCGAACGTGAAGTCCGCGCTCGCCACGCTGGAGCCTCACCTCGGCGACGTCGCGGCGAGGCTCAGCGGCGCGCGCCTCACCGAGGTGTTCGAGCTGCCCACCCTGGTGCTCGCCCTCGACGCAGCCGCGGCTCGCGTGCCGTCTCGGAGTCTCAGCAGCGGCGAGATCGAGAAGCTCCTCGCCGAGGGCCGGCCGCTGCGGGAGCTCTCGCTCTCGTACTTCGAGATCGTCTCGCACCCGCTCTTCGCGATCGTCCCCGCGGAGCGCGTACGGTCGATCCGCGCGGGCCACGGCAAGGTCGACACGTCCCGCGATTTCGTCGCGCTCGCGGCGCTCTTCACCGAGTTCCGCGAGGCCATCGAGGGACGCCACCCCTTCACCGAGGCGATGGTGGCCCGCCTCGCCGAGCTCGGCGCCACGCTGCTCCAGCAGGTGCGCCCGGGCGGCGCGTCGGCGCCCGAGAAGAAGCGCGGCGACGAGTCGGTGCTCCGCGATCAGCTCGCGGCGCTCGTCGAGGACCGCTACGACCACCTGCTGGTGCTGGCCTCCGTGGCGCTCGGTCGTCGCAAGGCCGACGCGCTCCTGCCGGCGCTTCGCTCCGCGAGCTACCCGGCGACGCCCGAGAAGAAGCCCGAGGCGAAGCCCGCGGGCGAGACGGAGGCGAAGGGAGAAGAGACGGGGGAGGTGAAGGCGCAGGGGTAGTCGGCGCGGAGGCGGTGATCGGGGTGGGTGATGGCTGCCCACGTCTCTTTTCTCCGTGTGCGACGGGGCGGTGGCCCTCACCCCCGGCCCCTCTCTTTTTCCCGCCCCGTCGCGCTCGGAGAGGGAGTGCTCGCTGGTGAGGGCCCACCGCCCCGTCGCGCGATGTCCACCACGCTCCTCGCCGCCCCACTTCTCCGGCCTTCGCCGCCGTGGATCGGGATAGAACCACCGCCCCATGTACGGCTTCAGCTCCGACGGCGCGCACGTCGTCTTCCAGGACGGCTTCGGCCTCACCCGACTCACCTTTCCCAAGGGCGTGAAGACCGACCGTGACGCGGCTGGCCTCTCGCTCACCGTCAGCGACACCCACGCCCTCGCGCACGCCGCGAAGAGCAACAAGCTCGCCCTGCGCGCTCTCCCCGCGCTCTCCCGCGCGAAGTGGCACTTCAGCGACTACGGCCGCTTCGCGCTCTTCCCCGACGGAGCCTTCGGCGTCGAGGTCTCCAACAAGGGCGGCCAGCTCATCGACGTGGCCGGCGGGCACATCGGCTCCTTCCAGTGGCCCGACGAGATGCCGTCGGTAGGAGCGCTCGACCTCGGGCGGCAGCGCCCGCCGGGCACCGTCGTGCGCGGCGTCGCCGTCGCCGGGCCCGACCGCGCGCTCGCCGTGTTCAACCCGTACTTCAAGCGCGTCTGGTTCGGCCGCGTGAAGGGCGACGGCGCCTGCGAGCCCCTGTGGCAGGCCGACGTGGGCCTGCCCGTCGGAGAGGTCTTCCTCCACGCGGGCCGCGGAGAGACCTTCTTCGGCGCGTGGGACCCGGGCACCCGCGAGGCGCGGATCTACCGCGTCACCGACGACCGCGAGGTCACCCACCACACCGTCTCGTGCGTGGGGCTCCCGACGTACTCGGGCGACCGCTGGTGCTGGCAGGAGTCCCCCGAGCTCGTGTGCCGCGCGCCCTGGAGCTCGATGGACGCGCCCGAGCGCTTCACCCTCCCGAGCGCCGCGCAGGGCGACGGTGCGCTCATGGCCCACGGTGACCGAGTGCTCTTCCTCCCGCGCGACGGAGAGCGTGTCTTCGACGTGGTGACCGGCGCCGCCATCGACCGCAAGCTCCCGCCCGCGGAGAAGGCCATTCGAGCGAAGGCCGTGGAGCAGTTGAGCGTCTTCGACCCCTGGCTCCGCGCCGAGGGAGGCTCGCTCCGCTTCGGCCACGTCGCTCGCGACGGCGCCTACGGCGTCTTCTGGTCCCCCGTCTTCGACGTGGGCGCCGGGACCTTCTCGGCCTTCCTCGCGGTGGGAGAGCTCCTCGGTCGTCAGGGGCACTCGTCGGGAGACCCCGACGCGCTCCGCGTGGGGAGCTACTCCGCGGCGATGGGCATCACCCACGTCACCCTCGACGACGTCCGCCGCGCCTTCGCCGCCCTCGACGCCCGCGAGGGACGTCTCCCCCGCGCCCTCTGCGGCCTGGAGCACGCGCTGAAGTCCTACTACGAGCCGCCGTACAACGACCGCGCCCGCCGCGACCTCTCGCCTCCCGAGCGCCTCTTCGAGCCGCGCGCCGTCGCCGCGGTGCTCCGCGCCCTCATCGAGACCGCCTCGCGGGGCGAGCGCGTGCCCCTCACCGACAACCTCGACCGCTGGTCTTCCTCGCCCGTCACCGCCGACGAGCTCCTCGCCTTCGAGCACCCCGAGGGCGCGCATGACACGGCCTCCCCCTTCGCGGGGGCGCAGTCGCTCCCGATGGTCACCGCCTTCCTCGGCCTCGACGCGCTGCGCCGGGACGTGGGCCCCGTGCTCTCGCGCTGGCTGGTCACCAAGCCCACGGGTTACGCGAGGTCGAACGCGCACATCATCAACGTCGCCGCGGCTCGGATGATCCAGTACTTCCCCGAGACCGAGGCGCCCTTCATGGCCGCCTGCGAGGGGAGCGGGCAGGGCGAGCTGATGCGCTCGTCGATCGCCATGACCCTCCGCGGCTGAGCCCCCGCCCGTGTAGAGTCGTCGCGCCATGAGCGACGCCCTCGCGCGCGACCTCTCCGCCCGCTTCGGCGCGCACGCCGTCTCCGACGACGCCGCCGACAAGAGCGCCTACGCCCACGACCTCTGGCCGCGGCAGCTCCTCTCCACCCGCGGGGGGCTCTCGCGCCCGCCGGGCCCCCTCGCGGTCTTCTGGCCCGAGCGCCCCGAAGACCTCTCGGAGCTCATCCAGTGGTGCCGCGGCCGCGACCTGCACCTCGTCCCCTTCGGCGCCGGAAGCGGCGTGGTGGGCGGGGTGGTCACCGGCCACGACTCCATCGCCGTCGACGTGAAGCGG
>JAEYZO010000322.1 GCA_023428035.1 Pseudomonadota bacterium
ACGAGATGAAGATCGCGGCGTAGCGGCCGACGGTCACGATCGGAACGATCTCGCCGCGCTGCGGAAGGCCGACGTCTGCCCAGAGGTCGACTCTACGGATCTCATGCTTCACCGCGGAACGGTCCCGGACGCTGCGTCGCGAACACGCCAGCGTCGCGGCCTGCACCATCGTCTTCTTGCCGCCGGTGATGTCGAACACCGCGGTCGACGGCGTCGCGCCGTGCGCGGCGAAGGCGTCGAGCAGGCTCCGGTACGCGCGCCCCGGATCGCTGCCGTCGATGACGACCTCAGCCGCGACGAAGTCGCTCACCGCGCGCAGGTCCGAGGCGTCCTCGAAGTCCTGGCTCGAGAGCGCCTCGCGCAGCTCTTTGACTGACTTCTCTCCCTCTCCCCCTTCGGAGCGCACCAGCACGATCCTTCTCGGTCGCGCCAGCGCGACGCTGAGCAGGAGCGGTGCTGGAGTGAGCCCACACATCAACCAGAGCGTCACACCGTCGCCTAATGCGAGCACAGGGTCCTCGTCGTGGAGCCCTGGGTCGCGCTCGGCGACGGGAAGCCTCCGCCGACGGAGCTCGAGGGGGAGCACCCTCCCGAAGAACCTGGGCCCCTTGATGAACGTCTCCTTGTCTTCGAGCGCATCGAAGTCGGCCTTCAGCTCATCGAGCTCGTCCACGACGCTCACCGGCGACCTCCCGGTCGATACGGCGCCGTGGGCCGCGAGGGTCCCCCCCGCGGAGCGTCACCGAAACCCCGCTCTTGCGTCCGGAGAAGCCGCGCCACCCACCGCACCACGTAGAGCTGCTCCTCCCAGGTCGTGCACCTCTCCAACTCGCGCTCCAGGACCTTGCGAACCTCGGCGATCTGCGGCGCGGCGGAGCGAGACATCCTGCTCATATGGGAGTTCCCGTAGAGCGCGAAGAAGGTCTTCACCGCCTCGCGGTCACGGCTCGCGCGAATGTAGCGCGCGACCTCCTCGACCCGTGACGGGTCGACGGGTTCGTTGTTGCCTGGCGTACGAAACGCCGAGAGCAGCCGCCCCACCCGCTCCGCGAGCCGTACGAGCTCCGGCACTCGCTCCTCGTTCACCATCGCCGCACCTCAGTCGCCGAGCACCGCGCGGAGCTTGTCGAGCACGATGCCTCCGCCGTTCGCGTTCACTTCTCGCTCTGACAGCGCCATCGCCTCGCGAGCGACGGATACCGCAGCGTCGCGGGCCAGAACCTCGGGCCTCGGGGAGCGATACCCCCGACGTAACCTCGCGCCCTCGACCTCGACGCGCACCCTGCCGCAGGCCGCGAAGCGAGCGCCGCCGACGCGCAGCCGAAAGCTGCCGTCGACCCCCGCCGAGAGGAGCACCAGCCCGAGCTCGCTCCGCGTGAGGTTGTCAGCGTGGAACTTCGTACGGAAAGCCACCTTGCCGTCCACCACGACGTAGGGGACGTTGCCTGGCCCCTGCGCGGCGGTCTTCGCGTAGATCCTCCGGCCGACAGAGATCCGCGGAGGAAAGGCCTGCGGCATCCGTTCGAGCATCACCGCGTCGTTGGCGTCGTCGGCGTCGATCGGGTGCGCGTCGTCGAAGCTCGCCCTGCCGAGGAAGCCACCTTGCTCGATGAGGTGACCAAAGATCGCGCAGGTGACACACGCTTCCGCGGCGGTCCTGCACTCCAGCGCACACCCACCGCCGAGCGCTTCGGCTACGCTCCGAACAGCGCCCTTGATCGACGAGCCAGGGATCACCGGCATCGAACCATCGCCGACGAGCTGCACGACGATGTCTCGCACGAGCTCCCGCTTGCCGTCACCGTGGTCCCAGTAGGTCGAAGCTCCGCTACCCACGTGGAGCGGTTCGAGCGTGGTGAACGAGAGCTCGATCCACCCTGTCACTCGATCCGCGAGGGTGCGGTCGTGCGGTCGTGCGTCGAGGCCCAGCCCCCTGCGGACCTTCGCGGCCCCGAGCGACTGGTAGTTCGACACGACGGTGCGGTCACCGCTGGGCCCCCCTCGAGACGGGCCGCTCATGGCCGCTCCGCGCGCTCGCAGAACGCCTCCCAAGGCGCGCCGACGCAGGCGTCGAGGAAGGCCGTCGCGGACGGCTCATCGCGCCATTCCCACTTGCGAGCGCCGAAGAGCCCCACCGTCTGCGGCTGCGAGAACCCTGCAGCGCGATCGGCCTCGGGCGCGACGAAGGCGTATGCGTCGAGGCCATCGGCCAACGCCGACACGCCCCGGATCTCATCGCCTGCCGTAGTGCCCCGCTGGGTGTAGACGCCACCGCGGATCTCAACGTCGACGTGCCCCAGCCCCCGGCTCTTCGCCGAGCCCAGGCGGACGAAGCCCTCCTTCAGGTCCGAGAGAACGATCCACAGGAGCCCCGCCTGCCAGAGCTGAAAGTTCTCCAGGTGCAAGCTCGTGTCGAAGCTCCCCCCCGTGACCACCTCGGAGCTGAAGAGCTTGCCCCGAGCCGGCCCGCCGGTGCGCCGGTCGATGGAGACCCCCGAGCGCTCCTCGGTGCGGTTGGCGAGCTCGCGCTCCTCGCCGCTCGCGGGCATTGCGTCGCTGAACAGCGCGCGAGAGGCCACCGCCTGACTGCCGAAGGTGCGGCACGCGTAGCAGACGCTCGCGTACACCTCCGCGAAGGGGTGTGCGCTCTCCCGGAGCTCGCGGCTGCGAGCGATCTTGTCGCCGCGCTCGCTCGCGAGCTTCTGGCACGGGCCACGGGCGTCGAGGGGGTCGCAACATCTCACCTCGACGCTGCGCAGCACCCGCTCGGCGGCGGCGCGGACGACACCCTTCAAGCTCGCGCCGGGGAGGTACACCGTGTCGGTCGCTCGGGGCCCCGTGCGGACGAAGGTCATGTCGGGCCGCTCAGGGTGTAGCGACGACAGGCCCTTGTCTCCCGCCTTGATGAGCAGCGCGGTCTTCGGTCGAATCCGAAGGTCGAGGCGTAGCTGGTTGAGCGCGAGCTTCTTCATGTCCCCTCCTTCATCGTCGCGACGCGGAGCACCTCCGCCTCGAGCCGCTCCCGAGCGCTCCGAAGGAACTCCTCCCAGGTGAGCGTCTCGGGCGCCACGCCCTTGAGCAAGCCCGCCGCGGACACCGAGCGCACCTTGAGCCCCTCGACCCGCATCAAGCCGAGGCCACGCGAGGTGCCGCCTCCGACGCGGACGAAGCCCTGATCGAGCAGGTCGAGCCCGAGCGCGAGCAGGCCGTCTTGCCACCCGCCGTCGTCGCCGGGGTCGACGTCGACGCGGAACCCGAAGCGTGAGCCCGCAGCGACGACCTCGTAGTCGTACTTCAAGCCCCCGAGCACGCGCCCGAGGTCGCGGTCGATCGCGACACCGTCGCGTTGTTGCACCCGCGGCGGCTCGTCGCCCTGCAGGGCCGCGTCGCTGAAGATCACCGACGAGGCGAGGCCCGGCGCCCCGAAGGCGCGGCACGCGACGCACAGCTTCGCGACGTTGTCGCGGGCGCGCTGGTTCCGCGTCCGGGCGTCGAGCTCACGCGCGTCGGCGCCGCCGGCCTTCTCCAGGTCGTCCAGGCAGGGTTTGTTGAAGCGATCGCACGCGAGCGCATCGCCGCCCTCCTGCGCGCGGAGCACGGCCTCGACGCCGCTGCGCAGCACGCCCTTCAGCGACGAGCCGGGAATGACCGGCCGCCCCCTGGAGTCGCGGAGCACCGGCAGGTCCGTCACGCCGACGGAGCCGCCGCGGCCCGTACCGATCCGCACGCCGGTCTGACAGACCAGCTCACCAGAGATCTCAGTGCGTCGAACGAAGCGAGAGAACCCCATCGCTACCACCGCTCCTCCCTCAGCGCCCCGGCCGCCGGCCGTCGCCCGCGGGCTGCGAGGCCCGCGCGAACTCGCACTGCCACTTGTGCTCCATGATCACGAAGGTGAAGAGGCCCGCGACGAGCTTCGCCTTCGCCCGGTCCGCGTCGGTCGCGGCCACGCGGTCTCCCACCGCGACCGCGACCTCTTCGAACTGCTTCAACAGCGCCTGCACGAGGTTCGCGGTCATCCGCGCGCCGTCGCGCCCGCCCTTGTAGCGCAGCACCAGGCAGACCTCCTCCAGGCAGCATGCGTGGTCGAAGGCCGTGAGCAGGGTCCGAAGCGAGGTGTGATCCACGTTCGCCAGCTCCGCCGCGAGTGCCTTGTTCTTCTCGTCGTTGAAGATCGCCCACGCCCGCTTCGCGAGGCGGGGCCTCTCCGACTCCACCAGCTCTTCTATCGTCGCCATCGAACCCTCACCTCCAGAACAGCGCGTGATTCACCGAGAGCCGCCCCAGGCCCAGCTCGCGCCCCTCGCCCACGCCGTGCGCCTCGGCCCGGCGCACCACACCGTCGTCCAGCGCCACGCCCGGCGG
>JAEYZO010000410.1 GCA_023428035.1 Pseudomonadota bacterium
CGTGGTCGCCCACGTCGAGCGCGGGGCCGCGCGCGGGCGCGCGCTCCAGCCCGAAGTACGCGGGCTGCACCAGGGCCTCGAGCGGCGCGAAGGCCCTCACCGCGCGCCGCAGCGCGGCCAGGTCGAAGCGCGGAGGCACCCGCTCAGCCCTCCACGTGGGGGAGGACCGTCAATCGTTCGGTCACCATACGATCAGCCAGGGCGTAGTCGACCTGCTCCGCTGTGTCGACCTCGCGGGTCAGCGCGTCGAGGATCTCGGCCTGCACCGCGCCCCGCCGCCGCGCCTCGGAGTACGGGATCTCGGCGTGGAACATCACCATCGAGTAGCGCGGGATGAACCTCCGCGGGTGCCGAGCCTCCAGCGCGAAGCCTACGGATTTCTTCAGCGCGAACTTCGGGTCGCGCACCGTGTCGCGCATCTCGACGTAGTTCTCGAGCGCCATGTCGGCGATGGCCTCGGCGTCGGGCTTGCGCTCCGCCGCGAAGGCGTCGAAGGCGGCCTTGTAGTCGCTGCCGTAGGTGGCGAGCGCGCGGTCGAGCACCACGCAGTCCTCGAAGGCCGCGTTCATGCCCTGGCCGTGAAAGGGGACGATGGCGTGCGCCGCGTCGCCGAGGAGCACCGCGCGCCCGAGGCCGCCCGTCCACGGGCGGCAGCGCACCGTGCCGAGGGAGCCGGTGGGGTTCTTGAAGAAGTCCTCGACCAGGCCGGGCATGAGCGGCACGGCGTCGGCGAAGTGCGCGGAGAAGAACTCCGTCACGGCGGGGGGCGTGGTGAGCGCGTCGAAGCCCTCGCGCGGCATGAACAGGGTGACCGTGAAGCTCTGGTCGGGGTTGGGCAGCGCGATGAGCATGTAGGTGCCCCTCGGCCAGATGTGCAGCGCGTCGTGGCGCATCGCCCAGCCGCCGAGCTCCGCCGGGGGGATGGTCAGCTCCTTGTAGGCGTGGGCGAGGGGCTCGTCGCTCACCTCGACGCCGAAGCGCCTGCGCATCGCCTCGCGCACCGCGGAGCCCGCGCCGTCGGTGGCGATCACGGGGTTGGCGGGCACCACCCGCTGCGCCCCGGTGGTCTCGTCGAGCACCGTGAGCGTGCCCGCGTCGAGGTCGGCGTCGACGACCCGGTGGTCGAAGAAGACGGTCACCCTCCCGGTGGCCTCGGCGGCGTCGAGGAGGGCCTTGTTGAGGTCTCCGCGCGAGACCGACCAGTTCACCTCGTGCGGCCGCGAGCCGTAGGGGAGGTAACTCAGCGCGCCGTCGGGGGCGTGGAGGAGCCGGCCGGGCATCGGCACGAGGATGGGTCGTACGGATTCGAACAACCCGACGGCCTTGAGCGCCGCGATGCCCCGGTCGGCGAGGGCGAGGTTGATGGACTTGCCCGCGGAGACGTCGTGCCGACGCAGGTCGGGGCGCCGCTCGTACACGGTGACGCGCAGGCCTCGGCGCGCGAGGAAGACCGCGAGGAGCGAGCCCGCGAGCCCGCCCCCGGCGAGGGTGATGGTGTCGTCGCTCATCGTCGCGCCTCCCACTCACGGACGCCCTCGGCGAGTCGGTCGACGAAGCGGTCGACGTCCTCGAAGCGGTTGTAGAGCGGCGCGGGCGCGACGCGGATCACGTCGGGCTCGCGCCAGTCGCAGACGACGCCCGCGCGCTCCAGCCGTTCGTAGACCGAACGACCGCCGGGCACGCGGAGCGAGAGCTGGCACCCTCGGCGCTCGGGCTCGCGGGGGGTGAGCACCTCGACCGACGGGCACCGCGCGGAGAGCAACGCCTCGAGGCGCCCGGTGAGGGCGAGGGACTTCTCTCGCAGCGCCCCCATCCCGGCGCGGTCGAAGAGCTCGAGCGACGCGCGCAGAGGGGCCAGGGAGAGGATGGGCGGGTTCGACAGCTGCCAGCCCTCGGCGCCCGAGAGGGGGACGAACTCGGGGCCCATCTTGAAGCGCGTGGACTTGTCGTGGCCCCACCACCCGGCGAAGCGCGGGAGGGTGAAGTCGCCCCCGTGCCGCGCGTGGACGAAGCACCCCGCCACCGCGCCGGGGCCTGAGTTCACGTACTTGTAGTGGCACCAGACCGCGAAGTCGCAGCCCCAGTCGTGGAGCGAGAGGGGCACGTTGCCGACGGCGTGGGCGAGGTCGAAGCCCGCGAGGGCGCCCACGTCGTGCGCGCGGCGGGTCACCCGGCGCAGGTCGAAGCGCTGCCCCGAGTAGTACTGCACGCCCGAGAGCAGCACGAGCGCGAGGCTGTCTCCCGCCTCGGTGATGGCCGCGTCGATCGCGTCGTCGTCGATCACCGACTCGCCCTCGCGAGGAGCGACCTCGATGAGGTCGCGCTCGGGGTCGAGCCCGTGAAAGCGCAGCTGAGACGTCACCGCGTAGCGGTCGCTCGGGAAGGCCGGTCGCTCGATGAGCACCTTTCGCCGGGCGCCCGCGGGGCGGAAGAAGCTCACCATCATCAGGTGGAGGTTGACGGTGAGGGTGTTCATCGCCACGACCTCGGAGGCCTCGGCGCCCACGAGCCGCGCGAGGCCGGGGGTGACGAACTCGTGGTAGGGCAGCCACGGCGAGGGCGGCGAGAAATGGCCCTCGACGCCGTGCGTGGCCCAGGCCTCGGTGACCTCGTCGAGGTACCCGCGCACGCCCTTGGGCTGGAGCCCGAGGGAGTTGCCGCAGAGGTAGGTCGCCGGCTCGCCGTCGGGCCCGAGCGGGAGGTGGAACTCCTCGCGGAGCGGGGCGAGGGGGTCGGCGCGGTCGAGCGCGCGGGCTGCGTCGAGGGAGGCGGTCACGCGATCTCCGCGGGGTAGAGGATCGGGCGGGAGGGGACGGCGTCGGCGCTCCACGGCGCGACCTGTAGAGAGAGGGCGTAGAGCCCGTCGGCGAGCGCGTCGGGCACGTACGCGAGCTCCGTCACCGTGGCGCGAGGCCGAGCGCAGTCGGAGAGCGAGCGAGAGCCGTCGGGCAGGCCGAAGAAGGCCCGGTGGGCGGCGAGGCGGCCGCCGTCGTCCATGCGGTCGAGGGAGGGCAGGTCCACCACGAGGTGCGCGACGCCGCGCTCAGCCAGGAGCGCCGCGGCGGCGGGGGTGAGGTAGGGCGCGCCCGAGACGTCCCAGTCGCGGGAGGCCTTCGAGAGGTCGTTCGGGAGCGTACGAAGTACGACGGCGCAGAGGATTCCTGGGGCGAACGCGTCGAGGGCGGCGCGGAGCGAGTCGGCGGTGACCACGAAGTCGTTCGGGTCCGCGCGGCCTTCGGCCTCGTCGGCGCCTCGGGCCTCGACGGGGCTGACCGTGACGACCGCGGCGGGCACCAGCGGGTCCATCGCGAGGGAGCCGACCGGGTGGGGGTCGTCGACGACGTGCCCGACGCCCTCGGTGTGGGTGCCGTTGCAGTGGGCGACGAGCTGGACCCGGGAGACGTTGCAGCTCCCCCCGCGGCGGGTGTCGCCGATGAAGCTCCCGCCCTGCAGGGTCTCTCTCGCGGCGCGGGGCGCGCCGAAGGCCTGGGGCTGCGGCCCGTCGAAATCGAGGGTGACGGCGACGGAGACCCCGCGGTCGAGGCGCGCGCGGAGCACGACCCCGTCGCGCTCGATCAGGGCCGTGGTCAACGGAAGCGCTCCGCCGTGACGCCCAGCCACGAGAGGGCGGCGCCGTGGAGGAGCTGCGCGCGGGTCGCGTCGTCGGGCTTCATCGCGTCGACGACAGCGCCGGGGTGACGCTCTCCGAGGACGAAGGGGTAGTCGGTGCCGAGGGCGACGCGCTCGGCGCCGAAGAGGTCGACGAGCACTCGGAGCATCGCGGGGTCGTGCACCAGCGAGTCGACCCAGAAGCGGCCGAGGTAGTGCTGCGGGTGCACGGGGTTGTCGACGGCGCAGAGGTCGGGGCGCACGTCGAAGCCGTGCGAGATGCGGCCGAAGGTGCCGGGGAACGAACCCCCGCCGTGCGCGAAGGCGACGCGCAGCCTCGGGAAGCGCTCGAGCACGCCCGAGAAGATCATCGAGCAGAGGGCGAGGGCGGTCTCGGCGGGCATCCCCACGAGCCAGGGGAGCCAGTACTTCGGCATGCGCTCGGGGGCGAGCATCTTCCAGGGGTGCACGAAGACCGCGGCGCCGAGCGACTCGGCCGCGGCCCAGACCGTGTCGAGGGAGGGGTCGTCGAGGTTGGAGCCGTTGACGTTCGAGCCGATCTGCACCCCGAGGAGCCCGAGCTCCTTCATCGAGCGCTCGAGCTCTCGCGCGGCGAGCTCGGGGGCCTGCAGCGGGATCGTCGCGAGCCCGGCGAAGCGCCGCGGGTTGTCGCTCACCACCGAGGCGATGTGGTCGTTGAGGACGCGCGACAGGTCGAGGGCCTGGGATGGTTCGGCCCCGTACGAGAACATCACCGGCACCGTCGAGAGCACCTGCGCGCTCACGCCCTCGCGGTCGCAGTCGGCGACGCGGGCGGCGGGGCTCCAGCAGTTCTCCTGCACGTCGCGGAAGGGCTCGCCGTCGAGGAGCATCCGGCCGCAGCCGGGCCCGGTGTGCTCGAGGGTGACCCAGGGCCCGGTGCCGTAGCGGGCCTTCATGTCGGGCCAGCGCTCGGGGAGGATGTGCGTGTGGACGTCGATCTTGAGCATCGCGCTCAGGCCCTCGGGGCGGGCGGCTCCATCACGGCGCCGCAGTGGTCGCAGGTGCGGTTCGCCTCGCTGCCGAAGAAGCGCGCGAACACGGGGGGGAACTGCGTCTCGATGTCCTCGAGGTGAAAGTCCTCTCGGTAGAGCTGGGCGTGGCAGCGCTCGCAGTACCAGGCCAGGCCGTCGACCTCGTCGGGGCGGCGACGGCGCTCGACCACGAGGCCCACGGAGTTCGCCGCGCGCTGCGGCGAGTGCGGCACCAGCGCGGGCAGGAGGAAGATCTCCCCGGCGCGGATGGGAACGTCTCGCGGGAGGCCGTCGACCATGAGCCGCAGGGTCATCTCGCCTTCGAGCTGGTAGAAGAACTCCTCGGCGGGGTCGATGTGAAAGTCCTTGCGGGTGTTGGGGCCGCCCACGACCATCACGATGAACTCGCCGTCTTCCCAGACGACCTTGTTGCCCACGGGGGGCTTGAGGAGGTGTCGGTGCTCGTCGATCCAGCGCTGGAAGTTCAGCGGCGTGAGGCTTCGCATCGCGGTGCCCTCAGTCGATGGTAGCGACGCACTTGAGCTCGATGGCGATGGGCGTCGGCAGGCGGTTGATCTCGACGGTGGTGCGGCAGGGAGGGTCGACAGCGAAGTACTCCGCCCAGAGGCGGTTGTAGGCCGCGAAGTCGCGCTTCATGTCGGTGAGGTAGACGGTCACGTCGACGAGGCGCTCCCACGACGAGCCGGCGTCTTCGAGGATGACCCTGACGTTGTCGAAGACCGAGCGGCACTGGGCCTCGATGTCGTGGTCGACGACGTCCCCCTCGGCGTCGAGGGTGACGCCGGGGATCTCGCGCGTGCCGCGCTTGCGCGGGCCGACGCCCGAGAGGAAGAGGAGGTTTCCGACGCGCCGCGCGTGGGGGTAGAGCCCTACGGGCTCAGGCGCGCGGGTCGAGCGTGTGGAGTCGTCGCTCATCGCGGCGCGATGATCGCGCAGGTCGGGCGAAGTGGGGAGGGCGTCACGCCCCGAACACGCGGCGGGCGTTGTCGGCGAGCACCGCGCGGCGCAGCGCGGGGTCGTCGAGGGTCGAGAGCACCACCTTCAGCTCGCGGTCCCACGCGTAGGGGATGTTCGGGAAGTCCGTGCCGTAGAGGAGCCGCGACGCGCGCCCCGGCCACAGGGGCGACGGGGGGCCCTCGGGGAAGAAGCCCCCGAGCGCCATGGTCGTGTCGAGCCAGAGGTTCTCGTAGCGATCAAGCAGCGCCGCGTAGTCGTCCCACTCGTCGGCGCCGAGGTGCGGCACCACCAGCGTGAGCCTCGGGTGTCGCTGCAGCACCCGCTCGACCTGCGAGGCCGCGCAGAGCGCCCGGGTGTCGACCCCGTACGCCGGCGAGGAGGGCTCGCGACCCGCGTGGATCACCGCGGGCAAGCCCGCGTCCTCGCAGGCGCGCCACACCGGCTCGATGCGCGGGTCGTCCGCAGGCATCCGCTGCACGTGGCAGTGGAGCTTCACCCCGCGGAGCCCCAGCGGCCCGAAGGCTTCACGGAGGACCTCCTCCGCGTCGGGCTCGCCGGGCATCACCGTCGCGAGGGGAATGATCCCCGGGTGCGCGCGGGACAGCTCGGACACGAAGCGGTTGAGCCCCGCGGCGATCCCCGGCTTGTGCGCGTAGTGCAGCGCGACGAAGCGCTTCACCCCGCGGGCGTCGAGGAACGCGATCACCTCCTCGGCGTGCAGGCGGTAGCGCACCGGCCACGCGTGGGCGTCGAACCAGCGCCAGATCGCCTCGAAGACCCCGTCGGGGAAGAGGTGCACGTGCGCGTCGATCACCTCGACGCCGTCGGGCGCGCGCTCGCCCTCGACGTCGCCGAGGGCGTCGCGGGGGATGTACGCCGGGCGGCATCCCTCGACGGGGTCGCGCTCGCCCGTCACGCGCTCAGTGCCACGCGGGCGCGGCGTCGACGGCCTTGCCCTCGCGGTCGTGCTCGGCGAGGAGCTGCTTGGCCTTCGGCACGCACGCGAGGCACGCGTAGAAGGTGCTGCCGTGCTCGCACTGCAGGCTCGCCCAGAGCTTCGAGACGTCGCCCGACGCGGCGCGGGCGCGGGCCTCGCCCAGGGTGTCGAGGTGCTTGCCGCACGCGACGCAGTGCAGGTGATCTCCGGCGTTGCCCTGGGGGCCGGCGCCGCCGGGCATCGACTGGAGCGAGCGGAGGTTCGCGGCGCGCTCGGCGCCGAGGTTGCGCACCGGGCCGTGGATGGCCTTGCGCTCTTTCTTCGTGAGGCGGGGGCTGCGCTTCATACGGCCGCCCTTCTACCGCGAAGGTCGCCCGCGCGCGACGGTCAGAATCCGGGCGGGGCGCGGTAGCCGATGGCCTCGGCGACGTGGGGGGCCGAGAGGCGCTCGGCGCCGTCGAGGTCGGCGATGGTGCGCGCGAGCTTGATGACCCGGTGCACCGCCCGCGCGGAGAGCCCCAGGCGGTCTGCGGCCGACGAGAGGAGCCTCGTGCTCGCGGCGTCGAGGGGCGCGGCCTCGCGGAGCTGCTTCACGCCGAGGCGGGCGTTGATGTCTCCCGCGCGGGCGAGCTGGCGCTCGCGGGCGGCGGTGACCCGGTCGCGCACCTCGGAGGAGCGCGGGCCCGAGGGCGCAGACTCAAGCTGGGCCACGCGCATCGGGGGCAGGGGGACGTACAGGTCGATGCGGTCGAGGAGCGGGCCCGAGACGCGGGAGCGGTAGCGGCGCACGCGCTCCTCGGGGCACTCGCAGCGGTCCGAGGGGTCGCCGGCGTAGCCGCAGGGGCAGGGGTTCATCGCGGCGACCAGGGTGAAGCGCGCGGGGTAGCGCGCCCGGGAGCGCGCGCGGACGATGGTGACCTGGCCCTCCTCCAGCGGCTCCCGCAGAGCCTCGAGGGCCTCGCGGGGGAACTCCGGCAGCTCGTCGAGGAAGAGCACCCCGTGGTGCGCGAGGGCGATCTCGCCCGGCCGCGGGGGATCGCCGCCGCCCACCAGGCCCGCGGCGCTGGCGGTGTGGTGCGGCGCGCGAAAGGGTCGTTGACGCAGGAGCGACACGCCCCCGCGGAGCTGCCCCGCCACGGAGTGCAGCGCCGTGACCTCGATCGACTCGCGAAAGCCCAAGGGCGGCAGCAGCGTGGGGAGGGTGCGGGCGAGCATGGTCTTCCCGCCGCCGGGGGGGCCCACGAGGATCACGTTGTGGCCGCCCGCGGCGGCGATCTCGAAGGCGCGCTTGGCGTGGTCCTGCCCGCGCACGTCGATGAGGTCGAGGGGGTGGGCGGCCTCGTCGACCACCTCGTCGCTCGCCGTCGCCGTCGCGAGCTCTCCCCGGCCCGAGAGGAACTCCGCCACCGAACGGAGGGAGTCTCCGCAGCGCACCTCGATGCCCTCGATCACCGCCGCCTCGGGGCCGTTCTCCGGCGCGACGATCACCCCCTTGAGGCCCCGGTCGCGCGCGGCCATCACCTGCGGCAGCACCCCGCGCACCCCGCGCACCCCGCCCGTGAGCGACAGCTCCCCCAGCAGCAGCCACTCGTCGAGCCGCGCGCCCTCGCACTCGCCCATCGCCGCGAGGGTCGCGACCGCGATCGCGAGGTCGAAGCCCGTGCCCGACTTCTTCACGTCGGCCGGCGCGAGGTTCACCGTCACCCGCCGGATCGGGAAGGCATACCCCGACTGCTCCAGCGCGGCCCTCACCCTCGTTCGAGACTCGCGCACGGCCACCTCGGCGAGGCCGACCAGGTCGAAGGCGGGCAGGCCCCGGGCGATGTCGACCTCGACCTGCACGGGGTAGGTGTCGAGCCCGACGAGGGTGCTGGCGTGGGTCGTGGCGAGCATCAGTGCGGTCCTCTCGGCGTGGGGGGCGCGACCGTGTCGGGCGCGAAGGGGCGCGGCCCGAGGTCAGGTTTCGTGCCACCCC
>JAEYZO010000561.1 GCA_023428035.1 Pseudomonadota bacterium
GGGGTGGACGCGGGGGTGGACGCGGGGGTGGACGCGGGGGCGGACGCGGGGGCGGACGCGGCCTGCGTGCCGGAGTGCACGCCGGGGGCGATGCGGTGTGAGAGCTCGCGCGCGCAGCGACGCTGCCTCGCGCCCTTCGGGCGGGTGATCCCCTGCGCGACCTGGACGATGCCTGAGGAGTGCTCCTCTGGCTCGGAGTGCGTCGATGGCGTCGGGTGCCGCGCGTGCGGCGCCGCGAACGAGCCCTGCTGCGGCGGGACCACCTGCCGCTCGTGGCTCTACTGCGTCGAGGGGCGATGCGGCTCCACGCCGCCCATGACCGGCCCGCGGGAGGTCTGCGACGGCGCGGACAACGACGCCGACGGCATGGTCGACGAGGACTTCGTCTGCCGACTCGGGGCGCGGGGCGAGTGGTGCCGTACTTCGTGCGGCTCGGTGGGCTACCTCACCTGCGAGCGAACGGGGGATGCCTGCGTGTGGGGGACGAGCTGCACGCCGTTCACCGAGAGCGAGGGGAGCGGGTGCACGGACACGGTCGACAACGACTGCGACGGGAGGGTCGACTGCGCCGACAGCGAGTGCGCGGCTGCTCCAGTGTGCGCGTGCCCGGACCGCGACGGAGACGGGGCGACCGACGCGCGCTGCGGCGGGTCGGACTGCGACGACGCGAACGCGGGCGTGCACCCCGGCCAGACCGAGCGGTGCAACGGGGTCGACGACGACTGCGACGGAGCCGTCGACGAGTCGGTGGCGCCCGCCGGAGAGTGCGTGTCGACGAGCGTGGGGGCGTGCGCACGCGCGGGGCAGCTCGTGTGCGCGGCGGGTGCGCTCCGCTGCGACGCGGTCGCGGGGAGCCCCGCGACGGAGACGTGCAACGGCGTCGATGACGACTGCGACGGCGCGGTCGACGAGGACTGTCGGCGCCTCCGCGTGGAGCTCACGGCGACGGCGCAGCGGGAGTGTGGCGCGGGCGGGTGGCAGCTCGTGCTGTGGGACCCTACGGGGCGGGAGTACGCGCCGCTCGCGGGCGCGGGAGAGGCGCTGGACATCACGGTGCCGGAGGGGTGGAGCGGAATGCTTGGCGTGGGCGCGCGATGCCGCAATGGGGCGGAGCGGTGGCGCGACTGGAGCCCGTGGAGCGAGCAGATGGCGCCCGCGGCGGGGGTGGCCCGGGTGGAGTTCGACGGGCGGGACATCACCGGGCGGACGCCGGTGTGCTTCCCGTACTGGGTGAGGGACGAGCACCCGGAGTGGCTCCCGGCGTGGGGGACGGTGCTGCTGGTGCCGTTGGAGCGGGCGCTGGAGGGGGCGTGCCCGCGGCGGGGGTGAGGGGGCGCGGGGGCGAGCTTGCGCAAAGTGATCAGTGGACTTCGGCCTTGACCGCGCGTTGGTGAGCCGATTGAGAGCGGCGACCATCTTGAAACCCACCGCATGGTGTTTTTGCTCGCTGATCGTCAGGGACTTTCGATAGAGTGCCGAGCCGTCGCTTGGGGCGAGCGCGCCACAACGACGTGGGAGGTGCTCGGTGGGGTCGTTGCGATGTCTGAGATGGGTTCGCCTCCAGGGCATTGAGCGAAAGAGATGTCATCACCGTGGCCGCTCGCTCGTCTGTCCTCTTGAGAAATGTTCCAGCGTGAGGGATCGATGGCGTTGAGTCTCGACGGGGTGATCAGCGCGGTGGCGCGGCTCGCAGAGGTCGAAGAGGCCGTCGCGCGAGCCGCGGTGCACGGCGAACCGGGCACGCAGGGAGGACGAGCCCTGGCGCTCGTTGGCTTCGACGCCGACTCGATCCAGGAGCAGGTGTTCGCGTCGCCTCGGCCGGTCACCATCGCCGGCGCGAGCCAGCGCTTGCGAAGGTGGGACCAGGGGCTCGCGGACAAGGACGAATTCTCGGGCCGTCCCGTCGTCCCCCTCTTCTCGGGCGGCGGGCAGGCGACGCTGCTCACGCTCGAAGAACACGCGCCCGCGGTGATCGACGCGCTCGAGAAGCAGTATGAGAGCGACACCCTCGGGTCCACGGCGACGGCGGCCTTCGTCCCCGCGACGCTTGCTTCCCTCGCGTCGGGGAACGCGGTCGCAGGAGGGGTGAGGCTCTCCGACGCGCACGCTGCGCGGATCGGATGGTCGCCGGAGGGGGGCGGGGGCTTCGGCGGGGTGGTCTCTCGCCTCTCGGCCGCGCTGCGTGCGAGGAAGGGAAGGGCACGAGGCGCTCCTGGGTATCTCCTCGGGGCCGGCTCTGCGGCACGCTGCGAGGAGTGCGCCGCTCGCCCGCGTGATCAGCGCAGGACGTTGTGCGAGCGCTGCGTGAAGAACCGCTCGCTCGGCGGCACGGCGAAGTCGGAGTGGGAGTCCGCGCAGACTTTCGAAGTGGTGGCCAAGGAGTCAGGCCTCCTCGCCTTCGTGGCTGCCGACGGTCGCGGCGTCGGGGCGGTGATCCAGTCGCTGCGCACGGTCGCGCAGTCATGCGCGCCAAGTTAGTTCCCTACACGACGTGAACCGCCTGTAGCGCAGGGGTTTTCCGCCTCGTGCGAGCGCGAGTCAGCGGTCCGCGCTGTGTTTGGAGGAAGTCCGCCGCGGTCGCGGGGCGC
>JAEYZO010000566.1 GCA_023428035.1 Pseudomonadota bacterium
ATGGCCGCCGCGAGCGCCTCGCGCACCGACTCCGCCGCCGGGGGCGCGTCGGCCACGTAGAGCTCGGGCCCCGTCGCGAGGAGAGACAATGGCGCCGGGTCCGCGTGACCGAGCTCCCTCGCGAGGGCGGTGAGCTCCGCCATCGCCCGCCGGGCCTTGTCGCGGTCGAGGGCGTACCCGCCGCCCACCGGGCCCGAGACCGTGACCGTGAGGTCGACCCTCCCCCGCCCGAGCCTCGCGCGCGCGAGCTGCTCGGCGAGCACCGAGTGCTCGGCGACCTCCTTCGGGAGCCGCACCCGGAGGTCCAGGTGCTTGTGGTTCACCGCGCGGAGCTCGACCCGGAGCCTCCCCTCGCCGAGCGGCGCTTCGCCCGCGCCGAAGCCGGTCATGCTCCGCACGGGAACGGCCCCCGCGCTACTTCGCGTGTTCGCGGTACCAGGCCACGGTCTTGGCGAGGCCCGCGTCGAGCTTGAACAGGGGCTCGTAGCCGATGACCCGCCTCGCCGCGCCGATGTCGGCGAGGGAGTGCTTCACGTCTCCGGGCCGGGGCTCGCCGTGGACGGGCTCGATGTTCGTGCCGAGGAGCGCGTTGATCTGCCGGCAGAGCTGGTTGAGCGACACGCGCTCGCCGCAGGCGACGTTCACCACCTCGCCTCGGGTGGTGGCCTTGGCCGCGAGGAGGTTCGCGCTCACCACGTTCTCGATGAAGCAGAAGTCGCGGGTCTGCTCGCCGTCGCCGTGCACCCGCGGGCGCTCGCCCGCGAGGAGCATGGTGGTGAACTTCGGGATCACCGCGGCGTACTCGCTGTTGGGGTCTTGCCGCGGGCCGAAGACGTTGAAGTACCGCAGCGAGAGGGTCTCGATGCCGTAGAGCCTCGCGAACACGGACATGTAGTGCTCGCCGGTGAGCTTCGAGACCGCGTAGGGAGACAGGGGCAGCGGGGTCATGGTCTCGACCTTGGGCAACACCTCGGTGTCGCCGTAGGCGCTGGAGCTCGCGGCGTAGACGACCTTCTTCACGCCGGCCCTGCGGGCCGCGTCGAGCACCGAGACGGTGCCGCCCACGTTGGCGCGGTTCGAGGCCACGGGGTCGCGCACCGAGCGCGACACCGAGGGGATCGCGGCCTCGTGGTAGACGAGCTCGACGCCGTCGACGGCGCGGGCGATGTCGTCGGGGTCGCAGATGTCTCCCTCGACGAGCTCGATGCGCCCGAGGTTGTGCTCGAGGTTCGAGCGGCTGCCCGTGGAGAAGTTGTCGATGACGCGCACGGAGGCGCCCCGCGCGAGGAGCGCGTCGACCAGGTGCCCGCCGATGAACCCCGCGCCGCCGGTGACCAGGACCTTCATCTCATCGCCTCACTTCTTGAAGAGCGCGTCGAGCCGCGCCTTGGCCTTCACCGCCGCGTCGTCGGTGCCGGGCTCGCCGTTGCGGAAGGTGAAGAACGTGCAGTGGTTCGTCGCCTCGCGGTCGGGGATGTACTCGGTGATCTTCTCGCGGCACTGGTTGTGCGCGCCGGGGTCCCAGTACTCGCAGTTCTTGCAGCAGTGCAGGTCGGCGCCGCAGTGCGGGCAGGCGTCGCGGCGCTGCATCTTCACCTCGAAGACCAGCTCGTTCTTGCACTTGTGGCAGAAGTGCTTCTTCTCCTCGACCTTGGGGATCCACATGGCGTGCGCTCGGTGACGGTGCGGTGGTGAGAGGGTGCGGGGGGCGCTACGGGCTCACTCGTTGATGCCGCGGCGGCGCTTCACCTGCTCCATGACCCGAGCGTACTCGACCTCCCAGGTCTTGGTGCCCTCCTGGAGGTTCTTGATCTTGTCTCGGACCTCTTTGTCGAGCTCGTCGTCGGCGGCCATGTGCTTCTCGAGCACGGCCTTGCACTTGCGACGGATGACGTCGTCGTCGGCGAAGATCTCCTCGACGTGGGGCGAGCGCATCAGCATCGCCTGGATCTGGTTGAGGATGTACGAGATGGCCTCGGAGCCCAGGCCGATGTTCTTCTGCTCGGCGAGGAGCTTCTTGTACTTGCCGAGGTCTTGCCGGGTGCCGCCGACGGCCTCGACGCGGTCTTTGGCCTGCTCGGTGAGGTTGCGCTCGAGGCGCAGGTACTCCTTCAGCACGGCCTCGATGTCGGCCTCCGCCTCTCGGGGGTTGCCCACCTCGATGTCTTCGTCCGCCGTCAGCTTGCGGACGATGTCCATCGCGATCACCGGGATCTTGCTGCTGTAGAGTCGCATCGGCGGCGCGCACCGTATGCCCCGGCGCCTCAGGGTGTCAACGCGCCGCGTCGCGGGTCAGTCCGGGTCGCAGGCCCCGTCGCAGGGCTGGGTGACGCTGCCCGAGCGGATGAGCTCCCGGAGCTGGTTGAAGGCGCTCTCGGTGGCCACGGCGTCGGAGTGCGTGCCGTTGTCCATGGTGGGGACGGTGTTGGTGTCGGGGGGAGTGTACCTCCCGAGGTGTTCGGGCAGGAGGAACTGCGCCAGCACGGCGCCCGACGCGTTGACGGGGCTCGTCGCGGGCTCGAGGCCGTAGACCGCCTCGGCGAAGGGCGCGAACTGCCGCGCCCCGAAGGCCCGCGAGAGGATGCGCGTGGCGATGTTGGGCACCTGGCAGTCTCCGATGGCCTCTTGGAGGATCACCCTGCGGTCGGCGGGGGCGCCCGGGAGGGGCTCACGGAACGCGAGCCGCGCGAGGTTGACCCCGTCGGTGTGGTCGAAGCGGAACTGCAGCAGCCCGATGAACTGGGCTTGCAGCAGGGGGTCGGGGTAGCGCGCGTCGACGATGGGCTTGATCTGCCCGTAGACCGTGGAGCGAGGGAGGAGGTTCGCCCACGAGGCCCCGGGCACCGAGACCACGGCGCGGGTCACCCGGGGCGAGACCGAGACGAACGAGGACCCTTGGATCCCTCCGAGGGAGACGCCGTAGTAGTAGACCCGCGAGGGGTCGACGAGCTCGCCCGTGAAGCGCACGCGGGGGTCGCGGGAGAGGGCCCCGACGCCGAGCTCGGTCATGGCGAGGTTGTTGGTCACGGCCTGGAGCAGCCGGTCGGTGACCAGGGTGATGCGGTTGATGTCGGGCACGACCTGGGAGATGAGCAGCGAGAGGTCTCCGCCCGAGAGGCCGATCCAGTCGGTGGCGATGACGACGGTGCCGAGCTCCTGCGCGAGGGGCTGGATGCGCTCGCGGCCGATGGAGCCCGAGAGGTACTCCTCGCCGCGGCCGAAGACCCCGTGGCCGAAGACAGAGAGGGGCATGGGGGCGGTGGCGGTGCGCGCGCGGGCGGGCACGATCATGGTGAAGGGGTCGCTTCGGGTCTCGGGCTGTACGACCGCGCGGCCCGAGGCGTCGAAGACCAGGGAGTTGTCGGCGCGGAGGTAGTTGGGCCCGGAGAAGGTCCCGTAGACGATGCGGGCGACGTTGGGGTTGGGGTCTTCTTCGACGCGGGTGATGGTGTAGCTGAGGCCCGAGGGCGTCGCGGCGCGGCGGGCGACCTCGTCGCGCATCGAGAGGATCGGCCCGAGGACGTGCTGGCGGCTCGCGGTGGTCCAGTCCCAGGCGAGGTAGAGGTCCTCGCGGGCGTAGCCGTGGGAGGCGAGGAAGGTGAAGACCTCTTCGAAGCGGGCGCGGGCGGCCTCGATCGCGGGAGAGGGCGCGGAGGTGCGGTCGCGCAGGGCGACGAAGCCCGGCGAAGGCGGCGGCTCGGCGCCGTCGCGGGTTCGCACCGAGCGGCGGATCGCGACGACGTAGCGGGAGCCGTAGTCGAGGGGCTCGAGGGTGCGGACGATCAGCGCGGCGCGCGCGGGGTCCCTGGCGTTGGCGTCCATCTCGGAGAGGAAGGGCACGCGGCGGCCGGTGGCCATGTCGAAGACGGCGATGGGGCTCATCGCCTCGACGGAGCGCTCGGGGTGACGGATGTCGACGAGGTCGGAGTCGCGCAGGGCCACCCCGAGGTGCGCGAGGATCGGGATGGACGTGGGCCACCCGTCGGCGCGGTTGAAGGGCGCGACGTCGATGGGCCGCGAGCCCGAGGGGACCGTGAGCGCGTCGTCGGGGAGGGCGAGGCGGCGGCCGGTGGGGGTGCTGGTGTCGGGCTGCGTGAGGAGGTCGCTCGGGAAGGGCGGCAGGCACTCGGCGGTGATCGCGAGGGGGTTGCCCGCGCGAGGGGCCGACGGAGGAACATCGACGGCGGGCCCGTCGACGACCGGCGCGTCGGTGACCGAGACGTCCATCGGGGCGACGTCGGTGACGGGAGCGTCTACCGCGGCGTCGGTGGGGGTGATCGCGGTGGCGGCGTCGGCGGGCGCCGAGGGGGTCTCTGAGCCGCACGCGGCGGTGAGCGAGGTCAGCGAAGCGACGAGGAGGAGCGAGCGGCGGAGGTCCATGGAGGACCGCGGTTGTAGCGCGGAACCTGTCGGTGCGGGGCGCTACGCCCGGGGCGTGCTCCCCGACTCCATCTGCTGGAGCCGGTTGCGCATCCGGCGGATGAGCTCCGCGAAGCCGCGCTCTCGGAGGATGCGCGTGTACGAGTCGTGGTAGGTCTGCACCAGCGACGCGCGGTTGGTGACGAGGTCGTAGAC
>JAEYZO010000584.1 GCA_023428035.1 Pseudomonadota bacterium
GCTCTGCGCCGTCGTCCACTTCGCCTCGGGGGGGACGCTCGACGCCGCGGTCGCCCGCGGGTGCGCCTTCGCGCTCGCCCGCCTCGCCGCCCTCGCGGCGCTCCTATGGGTCGCGCAGCGCCACGGGGCGCGCGCCGGGATCGCCGTGGTGCTCGCGGTGGCCTTCGACCTCGGCGCCGTGGTCGTGCAGCACCAGCGCTGGGAAGACGGCGCCCACCAGACCGCCCCCGTCGCCCTCGCACGCCTCGCCCACGCCTCGCCCTCGCCCTCTCGCGGCGCGGCCCCGCCTCGGATGTGGCGCTCGCCCTCCCTCGACTTCGCGACGGTGCCGGGGGTGCCCCCGTCGATCACCGCGCAGCGACGCGCGCTCCTGCGGCCGAAGTTCAACCTCGACACGGGCGTCGGCGTGCTGCCGGCCTACGAGGCCGCGACCTCTCCCGACGTCGACCGCCTCGCGCGCGCGGGCCGCGTCGACCCGCTGCGGGTGCTCTCCGTCGACCTCGCGCTCTCGCCCTCGCAGGGCCCTCCCGGGTTGACGCTGTCGCGCGAGCTCGCCCCGCGGGTGCGTCTCTTCACGGTGAACGACCCCCTGCCGCGGGCCTTCGTCGCGCACGCGGCCACCGGCGACCCGCCCGACCGGCTGAGCCACCTCATCGGCGAGGACGTGATGACGGGCCGCCTCGTCGCGCTCGGCCCGAGGGAGCTCCCGCGCCTGCCACAGCGAGCGCCGACGGATCGGTCTCCCTGCGAGGTCACCCGCTGGTCGGCGGGGGACGTCACGCTCCGTTGCGACGCTCGCGCCGACGGCCTCGCGGTGCTGGTCGAGCAGTGGGCCCCGGGGTGGGTCGCGACCGTCGACGGGGCGTCGGCGCCGGTGGTGCTGGTCAACCGCGTCGCGATGGGGGTGCCGGTGCGCGCGGGGCGTCGAGGGGTGCGGCTCCGCTACGAGACGCCTTCGCTCAGGCTCGCGGTGGGCGTCGGGGTCGCGGGCTTGATCGCGGCCCTCGCGCTGGCCGTCGCGACGCGCGAGCGGCGCTGATCACGGTCGTTGTGGCGCGTGGACGCCCGCCGGCGCCCGGCGCTCGGACTGGCCGGCGAGGGCCACGTCGAGGGCGGCGAGGGCGAGCAGGCCGAGCACGCTCGCGGCGAGGAAGCGCGGGGTGAGCGAACGATGGCGGTGACGCATGAACGGCGGACTCCTTCGCGGACCTTGTGTCGCTGGAGAACTCCGCCGGCGCGGGGAATTGTTCCGCGTGAGCTCAGCGGCCCTCGAGGCGAGCGAGGTGAGAGAGCACCGCGTCGCGGTCGGGCGAGCCGCCGACCTTGCGCCAGACCTCCCTCCCCTCGCCGTCGAGGAGCACGTAGGTGGGCGTCGCGCGCAGCCCGTAGCGCCGCGAGATCACCCGCGCCGAGGGCGACTCGATGTCGACCCGCAGCACCCGCATCCGTCCGTGAAGCTCACGCTCGAGGCCGTCGACCGACGGCCGTGCCACCAGGCAGGGGCCTCACCAATTCGAGTACACGTCGATGAGCACGGGCTGCCCGTGACCCACCGAGGCCATCAGCGCGTCGGGACGGTCGTGCGTGCCTCCCCCCGGGCGGAGCAGCGCGACGGCGAGGCCCATCGCCGCGAGCTGCATCACCAGCGAGAACCTCCTGGCGGGCGCGAGGCGGTGGCCGTCGGGCGCGCGGTCGACCCACCACCCGAAGGCGAAGAGGCCCACGAGACCCGCGAGCAGCGCGTAGGTGAGGTAGGGGTGCATCGGGGTGGTCTTAGCCTCCGAAGAGCCAGCGGTCGAAGAGGTCCATGCCCTGCGCGAGGGCGGCGCGGTCGGTCCACTCGTTGCGCTGGTGGGCCTGTGACTGGGTGCCAGGGCCGAGGTTCACCGCGGCCACGCCCACGGCGGAGAAGCGAGCGACGTCGGTCCACGCCTGCTTCGGCGCGACGGAGGTCACGCCGCACGCGACGAGCGCCTCGACCATCGGGTGATGCCGCGCGGGCAGCGCTGAGGGCGACCGATCGAAGACCTCGACCTCGGCCTCGCCCTGCACGAGCGCCTCGATGTCGGCCACGGCCTCGTCGGGGGTGCGGCCCGGCGCGAAGCGGTGGTTCACGTTCAGCGTGAAGCGGTCGGGCACCACGTTCCTGCCTCGGCCTCCCTCGGCGAGCGTGGCCGAGATCACCTCGCGGTAGAGCATCCCGTCGAGGTGGTGGTCGACGGGCCCCCGCGCCGCGAGCCTCGCGAGGAGGCCCGCCGACTTGTGGATCGCGTTCTCCCCCTGCCAGGGCCGCGCGCTGTGCGAGGTGCGACCGTGAAAGTGCACCCGCGCGTGCACGCTCCCCATGCAGCCGAGCTGAAGCTCGCTCGACGAGGGCTCCAGGCACACCGCGAGGTCGACCTTCGTCAGCGCCGGAAAGTTCACCAGCAGGTCCCCCAGGCGGTTCTCCAGGTAGGGGCCCTCCTCACGCTCATAGAACACGAAGGTCGGCGCGTACCTCGGAGCCCTGCCAGCTCGCATCGCGTCGAGCAGCGAGAGCATCACCGCGAGGCCCGACTTCATGTCGGCGGCGCCCGGCCCGTAGAGCCTGTCGCCCTCGATCCGCGGCGGCGCGTCGTGGTGGGTGCGCACCACGTCGAGGTGCCCCGCGAGCGCCACCGTGGGGAGCCCCGCGGGAGACGGCGGCGTCACCACCAGCGAGTGCCCGTCGCGCGCCACCACCCCCTCGCCCCAGGCCGCGCGGAGCTCGGTCTCCAGCGCGTCGCAGAGCGGCCCCTCCTCGCCGGTGAACGACGACACCGCGCAGAGGTCGAGGAGCCGTCGCTCCAGCGGGGTCGCCTCGCTCACACCGAGACCCCGTGGTCGCGCAGCGCCTGCTCCAGCGAGGTCTTCTTGTCGGTGCTCTCGCTGCGACGCCCGATGATCAGCGCGCAGGGCACCATGTACTCGCCCGCGGGGAACCTCTTCGGTCGCGTCCCCGGGATCACCACGGAGCGCGCGGGCACGACGCCGCGGGACTCGACGGGCTCGGGGCCCGTCACGTCGACGATCACCGTGCTCGCGGTGAGCACCACGCCCGCGCCGAGGACCGCCTCGCGCTCGACCACCACGCCCTCGACCACGATGGCGCGCGACCCGATGAAGGCCCCGTCTTCGATGATGACCGGCCGCGCCCCGGGGGGTTCGAGCACGCCGCCGATGCCGCCGCCGCCCGAGAGGTGAACGTCGCGGCCGACCTGCGCGCAGGAGCCCACGGTGGCCCAGGTGTCGACCATGGTCCCCGCGCCGACGTAGGCGCCGATGTTCACGTAGCCGGGCATCACCACCGCGCCGGGGGCGACGTAGGCGCCGTAGCGCACCGTACCGGGAGGAACGACCCTCACCCCGGCGGGAGGGGCCTTCACGGGGATCTTGTCGTTGAACTCCAGGGGGCCCGCGGTCGTGCGCTCGATCTGGCGCAGGCCGAAGTAGAGGAGGATCGCGCGCTTCAGCCAGGCGTGTACGACCCAGCCCGAGTCCGACGGTGAGGCCACGCGGAGCTCTCCCCGGTCGAGGAGGTCGAGCGCTTCGAGCACGGCGTCGCGATGGGCCGCCTCCTGGAGGAGCGAACGGTCGGAGAAGGCGCGGTCGACGAGGTCGCTCAGGCGCGAGGTGGGGTCGTCGTGGGGTGACATCGGGGCGCGACGATGCAGACCCGCGGGACCGACGGCAAGAATCCGCGTGCGGAGAGCTCAACCACCCCCCCAGGGGGGCTCAACCCCCCCACAGGCCGGGGT
>JAEYZO010000589.1 GCA_023428035.1 Pseudomonadota bacterium
CCTCTGCGCCGTACACCCGCCGCACCTGCGTGAGCGCCTCGTCGACCAGCCGCGCGGAGATCTCCCTCCGCCGCGCGTTCGCGGTGGAGAGCTCCGCCGCGCGCCGCGCGGCCTCGACCGGGTCGTCGGCGAGGAGGAGCTCGAGGGTCGGCGTGGCGGCCCCCAGGCGCCCCGGCGCGTTGAGGAGCGGCGCGATCGAGAAGCCGACGTCGCGAGAGGTCGGCTTGAAGCGCAGCCTCGTCTCCTTCAGCAGCGCCGTCAGCCCAGGGCCCGCGTGGTGGTCTCCGATGCGCTGCAGGCCCGCGCGCACCAGGATGCGGTTGTCTCCGTCGAGGGGGGCGACGTCGGCCACGGTGCCGAGCGCCACGAGGTCGAGAAAGGGCCGGAGGTCGAGGGCGAGCCCGAGCTTCGCGCGCACCGCGGCGGAGACCGAGAAGGCCAGCCCGACGCTGGCCAGGTGCTTGTACGGGAACCCGCAGTCGGGGCGGTGCGGGTTCAGGAACGCCATCGCCGGCAGCGCCTCGTCGGGGACCTTGTGGTGGTCGACCACCACGCAGTCGACGCCCGCGGCGCGGGCCCGCGCGAGCCTCGGGTGGTCGCTCGTGCCGCAGTCGCAGGTCACCAGCACCGCGGGGCGCAGCGCGAGGGCGCGGTCGAGCGCTGCGTCGCTCAGGCCGTAGCCCCCGTCGAAGCGCGAGGCGACCATCGCCGAGACCTCGCCGCCCATCTGGCGCAGCGCGCGGGTGAGCAGCGCGGCGGAGGTGATGCCGTCGACGTCGTAGTCGCCGAAGACCACGACCCGCTGACGTCGCTTCACCGCGCTCGCGAGGCGCTCCGCGGCGAGCTCCCGGTCGGCCATCGCGTCGGGTCGGGTGAGGTCGGCCAGGCGCGGCGAGAGGAAGCCCCGCGCCGCCTCGGCGGTGGTCACGCCGCGCACGACGAGGAGCCTCGCCACCAGGGGGTGAAGGCGCAGGGCCCGGGAGATCTCCCGGGCGTCTTCGCTGGTGCCTCGGTGCTGCGTCGCGGCGGGGATGATTGACATGGCCGGAGCGCCGCGGAGGCTAGCTCAGGCCCCGGCGGGCGTCTCGTTCTCGGCCGTCTCGGTGGCGGAGGTGGCGGGAGCGGCGGCGTGGAAGAAGCGCGAGTCGATCCACTCGGTGAGGGGCGCGGCGACGTAGATGGAGCTGTACGTGCCGCCGATCACGCCGACGATCATCGCCCACGCGAAGTCGCGGATCACGCCCGTACCGATGATGGCGAAGGCCGAGACCGAGAGCACCACCGTGAGCGAGGTGAGGATCGTGCGGGAGAGCATCTCGCTGATCGACAGGTTGATCACGTCGAGCATGCGGGCGCTGCGCCTGCGGGCGAGGTTCTCTCGGATGCGGTCGTACACGATGATGGTGTCGTTCATCGAGTAGCCCACCACGGTGAGGATCGCGGCGACGGTGGAGATGGTGACCTCCTTGCGGGTGACCACGAAGAAGCCGAGGGTGACCAGGGCGTCGTGGGCCAGCGCGAGGATGCCGCCCGGCGCGAACCGCAGGTCGAAGCGGAACGCCACGTAGATCATGATGAACACGATCGAGTAGAGGACGGCGCGGATCGCCGCGTCGCGCAGCTCGCGGCCGGCCTTGGGCGAGACCCAGACGCTGGCGTTCAGGGTGCCCTCGACGCCGACGCCGCCGTCGGCGACGGGGCCCGTGAGGCGCGAGAAGATCTCGTCGCCGATGCCCACGAGGGGCACCTGCCACCGGTGGTCGTCGCGGGAGCCCATCTGCACGGCGCGCTCGCCGCGCACCTGGGCGCCGCTGTCGCGCAGGAGCGTCGCCACGCCGGCCTCGTCGAGGGTGCTGTCGTTGAGCTGCAGCACGAGGTGGTCGCCGCCCGGCGAGACGCGGAAGTCGCCGAGGGTGCCCCCCCCCGTGGTGGTGGGGAGGCGCCGCTGGATCTCGGCCCGGATGGCGCTGGAGCGCGCGGGGGTGATGGTCGAGGTCTTCTGCACGCGGACGATGTACTCGTTGGCGCGCTGGGTGGGCACGACCTCGGGGCTCTCGTGGCCCATGCGCTCGAGCGCGCGGCGCACGGCGCCGGAGTCGACGTTGCCGCGGAACTGCACCGTGAGCTCCGTGCCGCCGAGGAAGTCGATGCCGTAGCGTGGCCCCGGGTAGATCGCGAGGATCAGAGAGGCGACGGCCATGAAGGCCGAGAAGGCGATCCAGTACTTCCGGATCGACATGAAGTCGTAGACGCGACCGGGCTCTAGGAACTTGAACACGACCCTCACCTCGTCAGGAGGCTCTTCACGCGCAGGCCGCGCACGAGCCAGTCGAAGACCACGCGCGTCGCGAACACGCCGGTGAAGAGGTTCGCGATCACCCCGATGAGGAGCGTGACCGCGAAGCCCTTCACCGGGCCCGTGCCGTACTGCAGCAGCACGACGCCCGAGATGAGCGTGGTGATGTGCCCGTCGAAGATGGCCGAGAAGGCGTGCGCGTAGCCCGCGTCGACGGCGGCGCGCAGCGACTTGCCCGCCCGGATCTCTTCACGGATGCGCTCGTTGATGAGCACGTTGTTGTCGACGCTCATCCCGACGGTGAGCGCGAGCCCCGCGAGCCCGGGCAGGGTGATCGTCGCGCCGAAGAGCGCGAGCGCGGCGAGCTGCAGCGCGAGGTTGAAAAGCACCGCGCCGTTCGCGATGAGCCCCGCGCGGCCGTACCAGGCGGCCATGAAGGTGAGCACCAGGAGGATGCCCACGATCATCGCGTTGCGCGCGTGGCGGATCGTGTCGGTGCCGAGGGCGGGGCCGACGAAGTCCTGCTTGCCCTCGGAGAGCGGCGCGGGGAGGGCCCCGGCGCGCAGCACCACCATCAGCTCGTTCGCCTCGCGCATCGCGGTCTGGAACTCCTCGGCGCCGAGGGTGATCTGCGCGCGGCCGCCGGCGATGCGCTGGCGGATCTGCGGCGCGCTGTTCACCCGGTCGTCGAGCACGATGGCGAAGCGCTTCTTGACGTTCTCCTCGGTGACCCTCGCGAAGACCTCGCCGCCGCGGCGGTTGAAGGTGAGCGACACCGCCGGGCGGTTGTCGTTGGGGTCGATCTGCACCTGCGCGTCGTCGATCATCGAGCCGTCGACCTGCGCGACGGCGAAGACCGTGTAGGTGCGCCACGCCTCGCGCGCGGTCTGCCCTGGCTGCGCAGCCTGCGCGCGGTCGGCCTTGCCGATGAGCACCTGCCGCCCCTCGGGGATGTACCGACGGATCGAGTCGACGTAGGTCTGCAGGCGCTGCCGCGAGTCGGCCCCCTCGGCGCGGAGGTAGGTCACGACGGCCTGCCGTCCGGGCCCGGTGGGGGCGGTCTCCTGCTCGACGGTGATGCCCGCGGGGGGCCGCGGCGGGGCCTCGAGGGTCTGCCCTTCGGGGGCCTGCACGCCCGTGGGGGTGGTGCCCTGGGAGATCTGCGCGAGGGCCTGGCTCTCGTCGTCGAGGATCTTGAACTCCAGCCGCGCGGTGCGTCGGATGATGTCCCTGATCTGGTTGAAGTAGCTCTGGTCCCGCCCCGGCACCTCGACCACGATCGTCTCGCCGCGGGCGGTGATCGAGGTCTCTTTGATGGCGAGCTCGTCGATGCGGTTCGAGATCGTCTCGATCGCCTGGCGCACCGCGGTGTCTTCGAGCTGCGTCACCTCGTCGGGCTGCAGCGAGAGGTTCACCGTCGCGCCCGACCCGCCCACCCGGCGCAGCCCGAGGCGACGGATCATCGCGTCGTTGAGGCGCTCGGCGTCGGCGGGGTTGCGGAACCGCACGGAGAACTCGCGGTTGCTCGACCCCGCGGTGACGGTGACCCGCTCCGCGAGCCGGGTGATCTCGTCGGGGTTGAGCCGGCCCTCGCCGCGGTGGATGGTGAAGTCCCGCGCGAGCTGCTCGCGCAGGTCGTCCATCTCCCGGTCGCGTCGCTCGCCGATCGCCTGCCCGATCTGGACGTCGTACGAGAGCCGCGCGCCGCCGCGGATGTCGAGGCCCTCGTTGAGCCTGAAGGGGATGTGCGACCGCACCCACGGCGTCGACAGCTTCGGGATGCTCGGCCAGAGCACCACGAAGGAGCCGACGATGAACGCGAGCACCGTCGCGAGTCGCCAATACCAGCCGCGGTTCATCGCGCGCCCTCCGCCCCGGTCACTTCTTGGCCTCGGCGGTCGAGGTCTTCGCCTCGGCCGCGGGGTCGTACTTACGGCTCACCGTGTCGCGCAGCACCGAGATACGGACCTTGTCCGCGACCTCGAGCGCGACCTCCTTGTCGCCGACCTCGTGCACCGTGCCGATGATCCCCGACGAGGTCACCACGCGGTCGCCCTTGCGCAGAGCCTTCTGGAGCGACTCCTGCTCCTTCTGCTGCTTCTGCATCGGCCGCAGCATGAAGAACCACACGAAGCCGAAGATCAGCGGCAGCATCACGAGGTTCATCAGCCCGCCGCCGCCGCCCCCCGCGGC
>JAEYZO010000348.1 GCA_023428035.1 Pseudomonadota bacterium
CTCGTAGGGGGTCGCGTCGGTCTTCTCGACGAGGGCGAAGAGCCGGTCGCGCGTCGCCGACCCGAGGGTGGCCGACATCAAGAGGGCGTGGCCGCCCGCCGCGAGGTGGTGCGAGAGCACGCCCTCCAACAGCCGGGTCATGTAGGCGTCCGAGGCGTGGACCTCGTCGACCACGAGGAGCTGCCGGAGCAGCGAGGTCGCCCGCAGGTGCGCGTGGTCGACCATCAGGGTCGAGAGCAGCGCCTGGTCGATGGTGCCCACCGCGACCGCCCCCGCGAGGAATCGCTTGGGGTGCTCCGAGGCCCACGCGCGGAAGCGAAAGCGCCTGTCGAGGTCGTCGTTCCAGAGCACCTCGAAGCCCGGGAGGCGCCGCCCGGCGCGCTCGTCGACGTGGAGGTACCCCGGCACGGCGAGCACCACGGGCGGCGCCGACGGGCCGAAGGCGCGCTTCACCGCCACCGTGACCCGGCCGTGGATCTGCGTCGCGGCGGTGCGGGTCGGCAGGGCGAAGTACATCCCGTCGACGAGGCCCGCGTGGTGGAGCCTCGCGAAGCGCGCGAGCGCCGCCTCGGTCTTGCCCGAGCCCGTCTCAGACTCGATGAGGGCGAGGCTCCCGCCGCGCTCCAGGGGGAGATCGAGGGTCGCGCGCTGGGCGGCGTGGGGCGCGTGCTCCGACACCCTCTCGAAGCCAGGAGGTTCTTCTCCGAGCGCCGCCCGCGACGCGCTCGGGTCGAGGTGCAGATCACGCGCGAAGGCCCGCGCCCACGCGCGCGCCGCGGAGAGGCGCGGCCAGTCGCCGGGCTCCGTGAAGGGGAAGACCTTCGCGTCGGAGCCCATCCAGTCGGCCAGGGTGACCAGCCCCGCGAAGCCGTGGGCGAACGCGGGGGTCGCCGGCAGGGGAGCGCCCTCACGCGCCGCCGCGGGGAACCACGCCATCGAGCTCGCGCGCAACGACGCGATGCCCTCGAAGGGGTCGAGCCCGTGGAGGGTCTTCCACCGCGCGGGGTCGTGGGTGACCTTCGACGGGCGCACCGGGGCGGGTCGGCCGTGGTGACCAATAGCGGCGAGGAGGAGCGCGACGGCGGCGTCGCCCTCGCCCCACGACGCGAGGCCGTGCAGGTCGAGGGCCTCGACGAGCCGCTCGCGCTCTGCGACCTGCTGGTACGGGTCGAAGAGCAGCGACGCTTCGCGGACGTGCCCCGCGGTGGGCGTCGCTCCGGGCCGGCCCTTGTTCTGGAAGTGCTGGTTGAACTTGCCGACGTCGTGCAGCGCGGCGATCACGCACAGCCGCGCGACCTGCACCTCGTCGAGGTCATCGAGCCCGGCGAGCGCGGCGAGGCGTCGCCGGAGAGACGTCCGCTGGAGGAGCACCTCGGCGCAGGCCGCGACGTCGGCGCAGTGGTCTTCCAGGGGGTGCCAGGCCGTGACCTCCCCGTCGGAGAGGGTGAGCTTGCCCCAGAACCCAGTCAGCGCTCCCTGCATGGCGCTCTGCTCCTTCGCAGCACCCCGCTGCGGGGCGGCACCCTAACGACATCCTCGGTGTGAGGGAAGCGGATCCCCGCCGCCCCCGCCGGCCTTGCCGGCCATCGACCCGCGGGAGGCCCGCGTGCGCCTCACGATCGTCGCGGACAAGGCGGTCGACCCGCTGATCCGCACCCTCGGCTGGGTCGCTGACAACGGCGAGACCGCCCAGGCCGACCTCGGCCGACGCGCCCCAGACCCCGCCGAGGCCGGCAAGCTCGCGCGGCGCATCGAGGGGCTCCTCGCCACCGAGTCGCGCCTCGCCGCGCTCACCGTCGCGGAGAAGCAGCAGATCGCCGTCGCGCTCTCCGACGCTCACGACATCGTCGACCGCGTCGCCGCCGACGCGGAGTACCACGGGCAGGACGACCCGGCCGTGATCGAGCGCTACGGCGACGCCATCGGCTACCGCAAGCTCCGCGGCCAGTCGGTGATCGAGGGCCGCGAGCGCGCCCGTCGCGCCCGCCAGACGAAGAAGCCCAACGGCGCGAAGCCCGCCGCGAGCGACAAGCCCGCGAGCGACGAGCCCGCGAGCGACAAGCCCACGGGCTGACTCCCCGCCCCGCTTCTCCCTCATCCCCACAGCCGCGCGCGAGCGGTTGACCCCTCCCCTCGGGGACGTCGATCCTCGCGCGATGCTTGCCCCTCGCGCGGTCTTCCTCTCGGCCTTGCTCTGCGCGTGCGGCGCCTCCACCGGGGTCGTCGTCGACGCGGGGCGCGACGCTCGCTCCACCACCGACGTCCCCGCGGTCGACGCTCCGTCCCCGTCGCTCCGCTGCGTCAACGTGCGCGAGTGCGCCGTCTACGAGGCCCCCGCGGGGACGCGCTTCGGCCGCGGGTGGGCCTGCGTCAACAACGGCTGCACCTACGTCCCTCGCACCGGGATGAGCTGCTACCCGCAGGACGACCGGTGCACCACCTGCGACTCCCTTGGGCCGATGGCGTGCGGGGGCGAGCCCTGCGCCGTCGACCTCTCACCGGCGCGCGTCGCGGTCGAGTCGCAGTCCTGCGGCGCGGGTTTCGCCGTCACCGACGTCGTCGCTTGCCACGGCCCCTTCGCCACGCTCGCCAACGGCACCCCCTGCTTCATCTCCGACGCCGGCACCGGCGCGATCCGCTACGTGCTCTCCTGCGGGCCGTGCGAGGCGGTGTTCACCGTGCGGTGACGCGCGGGCCCACCCCTGTCTCTTATACACAACAGACGCTGCCGACGA
>JAEYZO010000677.1 GCA_023428035.1 Pseudomonadota bacterium
GGTCGCGCGCGAGGAGGAGGGCGGGGAGGAGGGCGGAGGACTCCTTCGCGAGGAGCGCGAGCGCGAAGGCGAGCGGTGAGAGCGCGAGCGCGAGGGGGCGGCGCGAGACGTGGAGGCGGAAGACGAGGAGCGAGAGCGAGAGGGCGAGGGGCTCGGCGAGGCCCACGCAAGACGCGACGGCGTCGGTGTGCAAGGGGTGCACGGCGAAGAGCGCGGCGGCGAGGAGCGAGGCGCGGGCAGAGGGGAGGCGAGACGCCATCACGCGCGCGAAGAGGGCCGAGGCGACGACGTGAAAGGCGATGGGCAGCGCGTGGAGGGCGTAGGGATGCCCGCGGGAGAGGGCGTAGGCGAGGGCGAAGAGGGCCGTGGTGAGCGGTCGCCACGAGCCGATGGAGGCGGAGGCGGGGTGGCCCCAGAGGTCGTGGCGGAGGAGCGCGTCGAGGGTGTGGGCGCCCGAGACGAAGGGGTGACCGGCGATGGCGAGGGGGTCGTCGTGCAGGAACGGGTGCGGCAGCGCGGGGAGCGAGGTCGCCAGCGCGAGGAGCGCGGCGACGAGGGGGAGGCGGGAGGCGGAGGGCTTCAGTGCTC
Source organism: Pseudomonadota bacterium (assembly GCA_023428035.1). Classification (GTDB taxonomy): domain Bacteria; phylum Myxococcota_A; class Polyangia; order Polyangiales; genus JAEYZO01. The sequence continues at coordinate 589 of JAEYZO010000677.1, forward strand.
TCCTTGAACGCGCCGCGCGAGGCGCTGAAAGAACGCTGGGCCCCACCAGTTGAGCGCGCCGAAGAGCCGCATCGTCGCGGGCACCAACAAGAGCCGCACCACCGTGGCGTCGAGGGTGACCGCGATGGCCATCCCGACGCCCACGGCCTTCAGCAGGATGATGTCGGCCATCGCGAAGGCCGAGAAGACCACCACCATGATCGCCGCGGCGCTGGTGATGAGCTTCGCGCTGTGCTCCAGGCCCTCGGCGACGGCGCGGGTGTTGTCGCCGTGCTCCTCGAACTGCTCCTGCATGCGCGTGAGGAGGAGCACCTCGTAGTCCATCGAGAGGCCGAAGGTCGCGCAGAACATTACGATGGGCAGCGACGGGTCGATGGGCCCCGGCGTGAAGTTCAAGAGCTGCGAGAGGTGGCCCTTCTGGAAGATCCACACGAGCGCCCCGAAGGACCCGGTGATCGACAGCAGGTTCATCGCCACGGCCTTGAAGGGCAGCGCCACCGAGCCCAGCAGGAGGAAGAGCACCAGCATGGTCATGCCGACCACGAAGGCGAGGGCCTTGGGGGCGTGGCGCACGATGAAGTCCGCGGTGTCGATGTCCATCGCGGTCTGCCCCGTGACCATCACCTCACCGTCTCCGACCCGACGCTGACCGCGGATGCGACGCACCAGCGCCCTGGCCTCGGGGCTCGCCGGCGCGTGGTCGGTCACCACGGAGAAGACCGCGATGTTCCTCCCCACGGTCTGCCCCACCACCACCGACGCGGGGTCTTGCAGCTCAGCCCGCGGGATCGCGAGGAGCGTCTGGTAGCCCTCGCGGTCGAGCATCGGGTCGAAGCCCACCGGGCCCTCGACGCGGTCGACCTCGGGCAGCGTCGCGAGGCTCTGTTGGAGGTCGTGCATCGCGCCCACGCGCTCCCGGGTCAGCGGGTCACCCGGGAAGCGCGCGACCACCACCACCCGCGTCGCCACGCGCTCGGGGAAGTGCTCCTCGAGCTGCGCCTGCCCCACCCGCGCCACGGCCCGCGGCGGGAGCACGTTGAGGTCGGGGATGGCCGTCTGCAGGTCGAGGAAGGGGTGACCGAGGGCGAGCAGCCCCGCGAGGGTGGGGATCAGCACCAGCACCGGGTGGCGCATCACCCAGGTCGCCATGCGGTGCCAGAAGCCCTGCGCGACCCTGAACTTCGGGAGGCGCACCTTTCCGCGGTGCACGCGAGGGCCGATGGCCGCGAGGAGCGCAGGGAGGAAGGTGAGCGCGTAGACCACCGCGAAGACGACGACGATGGTCCCGCCCATGCCGAGGGAGGCGAGGTACGAGCGGCGGAAGAAGAGCAGGCCCGAGAGGCCGATGGCGACGGCGAGGCCCGAGAAGGCCACGGCCCTGCCCGCGGTGGAGAGCGAGCGGGCGAGGGCGTCGACCTCGCTCAGCCCCTCGCCGAGCTCCTCGCGGTAGCGGTTGAGGATGAAGAGCGAGTAGTCGATCGCGACGCCGAGGCCGACGAGGGAGACGATGTTGATCGCGTAGCTCGCGACGTCGGTGGCGCGCGCGAGGAGCATCACGGCGGCGACGCCTCCGAGCACGGCGAGGGAGCCGACGCCCACGGGGAGGAGCGCGGCGACCAGCGACCCGAAGACCAGCACCAGCACCAGGATGGTGACCGGGGTGGAGATCACCTCGGCGCGCACGAGGTCTTCTTGGAGCACGCGGTCGAGGTCGGCCTTGTAGACCGCGGGGCCCGAGAAGGTCATCTCGACGCCGGGCGCGCGCATGAGGCTGCGGAGCGCGGGGAAGCGGTGGGTGTCGTCGAGGGCCGCGGGGCGGAGCACCACGGTGGCGAGGGCGCGGGTCGCGTCGACGGACTGCATCGACGAGGCGAGGAAGGACGACGTGTCGTCGTCGAAGGGCGAGCGCACCGAGAGGACGTCGGGGTGGCGCCGCAGCGGGGCGAGGGCTCCCTGCACGGCCGCGCGGAAGCCCTCGTCGTCGACGGTGGCTCCGGGCTTGTGGAAGACCACGGTGAAGCCCGCGGTGTCGGCGAGGCGGAGCTGCTGGTCGACGAGGCGCAGGGCGGTGTCGGCCTCGACGCCTCGGATGGTGCCCGTGGTGAGGCGCGCGCCGTGGAGCACCACCGCGAGGGAGGCGACCAGCACCGCCGCGCTCAGAGAGAGCACGATCCAGCGGCGGGCGTGGACGAAGCGGGCCCAGCGGTCGAGCATGACGCCGCGCAGGATCGACCCGCGGGGCCGCGGAGGGCAAACCTTGTGTGAGCTTCAGCGGGTGATGGCGCTCGCGGGGAGCGAAGGAGGCGGAGGCTGGGAGTTGGCGCCCGACGCGTTGAGCCGCTGTCGCTCGGCGATGCGGTGGCGCACGGCCTCGTAGGACTGGTCCATGGAGGCGCGGCGGCGGATGGCGTCGACGCGGGCGCGGCCGACGGCGCCGTAGGTCACGTCGGCGTGGGCGTCGGCGAAGGTGACGTACTCCTGCCAGGCGGTGACGGCGTCGTCCCAGCGGGCCTGGGTCTCGTGGAGGGTGGCGATGGCCGCGAGGGCGCGGGCCCGGTCGCGGTGGTTGTCGGCGGCGGTCGCGACGCGGGCGGCCTCGCGGAAGGACCCGAGCGCGGTGGCGGCCTCTCCGCGCGCGGCGGCGGTGAAGCCCATGTAGAGGGTCGGCTCGGCGGAGCGGGGCTCGAGCGTCGCGGCCTGGCGGAAGTGGTTCATGGCGCCGTCCCAGTCGCGGCGGCGGTGGGCCTCGATGCCGTCGAGGATGGCGCGCGTGTAAGGGGTCACCCCGCGCCGCGCCGCGGGCAGCGCCGCGGTGGCGGTGGGCTGCGCCGCGGTGGCGGTGGGCTGCGCCGCGGGGGTCTGCGCGAGGGCCACGGAGGGGAGCGCGAGGAGGAGGGACGCGATCACGGCGCGCATGGGGGCGACTCTATCGCAGCGGGCGCGCGGGGTGCGAGGGAGACGCGCGGTGGGGTCACGCCGTCGCGTTGGCTTGGTACTCCGCGGCGCGCACGGGGGTGTACACGGGCGGCGCCATGGCCCGCTCTCGGATGGCACCGCCGCCCGCGCCCCGAAGGAGTACTCGGTTGCAGGACGTGGCGCTCGAGGCGGGCGTCTCGCACCCGACGGTGCTGCGCCATTTCGGGAGCCGCGAGGGCCTGGTCGACGCGGTGGTGTCGTGGGCGCGGCGACGCAGGCGTAGGTCTGTTCCGCGCGGGGGATCGCCAGCGCTCGCGTGTAGCATCACGGCCACGATGAGCGACGACGACCTCCGAGCGCGCGCGGACGCGCCCGCGGCGTGGATCTTCCAGGCGAACCCCTCGCAGTACGACCTCGCGTCAGCGCTGCGAGAGAGGGAGCCTGGTGACCCCGACGAGTGGAACGTCTCACAGCATCGCGCCGCGATGCGACCCGGCGACATCGTCCTGCTCTGGCTCTCGGGCAAGGGCGCGGGCGTGGTCGCGGTAGGAGAGCTGACCGGCGAACCCTACGAGCGCGTGGTCGTCGAGAGCGACGCGTTGAAGCCCTACGAGCGCGTTCGATGGCGGGTCGGCTTTCGCTACCTCGCGATCTTCGATCACGCGCTCGCGCGAGAAGCCCTCCGCGAGGACACCGCGCTCGAAGGGCTGAGCATCCTGCGCAACGCGCAGGGGACGAACTTCCCCGTCGCGGCCTCGGCGTGGCCCGCGCTCCGGCTACGGCTGGTCGAGACGCTCGCCGCTGGCGGAAGGGGAGACCTCGACGGACTGCCCGAGACCGTCACGGAACGCCTACCGTCGCGCGTCGATGACTCGGAGAGCAACGACGACGGCCCCGATGAAGAGGGCAGGCTCGCGGGGCTCTGGCCTCTCCCCGGCGGCGTGCGGGAGTTCAAGCAGACGCTCGACGTGCTCCTCGCGTGGGTGGGGGAGGGCCACACCGAGGCCGAGTTCCACGCGACGCTGCGAGAGCGCTACAGCGTTCACGGGAAGGTCGCGAGCGCGGGCTACCTCCGCCTGCTCCTCAACCTCGGGTTCGTCTCGAACGCCGCGGGGCTCCTCACGCTCACCGACGCCGGGCGGGCCTACGTCGAACACCCCGACCCGCGCGACCTCTTCGAGCGCATGCACGCGCGCTTCATCGGGGTGCTCGACACCCTGGAGCTCGCGGCGCGCGAGGAGGGCTGCACGAGCGAGGGGGCGCTCGTGCACCTCAACACGAAGCTCAAGCGGCGGTGGCGATCCAGGAACCAGCCCTCCTTCCGACGAAACTGGCTCCTGTCGATGGGCCTCACCGAGCGGGAAGACGACGTCGACCGCGTGACCGAAGCGGGTCGGGCCGTGCTCCGCGCGCACGGTGCCGCGGTCGAGCTCGCGCCTACGCAGCCAACCCTATCGACTTCGCCCGACGAAGAGGATCGGCCTGTGTCTGGCGAGCCGACCGGGTGGCGCGCGGAGCGCCTCGCCCTCGACGCCGCGATCATCGAGAAGCACCTCGACGGGTTGGTGTTCCCGCCGCATCTCCTCGCGCAGGTCGCGGCGGCGCTGTCGACGAACAAGCACCTCCTGCTCATCGGGCCACCCGGCACGGGGAAGACGCAGCTCGCGAGGGCCGTCGCCGCGGCGGCGCGCGCCGAGGGCTACTGCCACGGGCTCTACGCGCCCACCGCGTCGAGCGACTGGTCGCCCTTCGAGACGATCGGGGGCTACGGGCTCGAGAGAGACAGCTCGCTGCGCTTCCGGGAGGGGGTGTTCCTCCGCGCGCTCGCGCGCCGCCAGTGGCTCCTCATCGACGAGCTCAACCGCGCCGACGTCGACCGCGCCTTCGGGGAGCTGCTCACCGTCCTCGCGGGGGGTAGCTGTTACACGCCCTTCGTAGACCCGGACGGGAACCCGATCTCGGTCGGCTTCGAGCCGTCGCACGGCTACCACGTCGCGCCGAGCTTCCGCGTGGTCGCGACGATGAACACCTGGGACAGGTCCTCGCTGTTTCGCCTGTCGTACGCGCTCCTGCGGCGTTTCGCGGTGGTGACCGTCGACGTCCCCAACGACGCGGACTTCGCCGCGCTGATCGAGGGGGTCGCGACGAGGGCTGGCTTCGACGCGCCCGTCGACGAGGGCCTTCGACGACGGGTGGAGAGGCTCTTTCGCCACGACGCGCTCTTGAAAGAGCGGGCCGTCGGGCCGGCGCTGGCGCTCGACATCGTGCGATACCTCCGGCGGCGCGCGGCGGGCCTCGACGGCCTCGCCGAGGCCCTCGCGATCTTCCTGGTCCCCCAGCTCGACGGCCTCACGACCGACGCGTTCGAGCGCGTCTCGGCGCTGGTCCTCTGCTGTCGAGGGTGCCTCCGGCGCGGCGATCAATGCTCTGCGCTCGCGCTTACGAGACGCGTCGGGGCAGACGGGCTGACGGGTGACGACCGACCTCGACGAGGCGTGGGAGAGGCGCTTCGAGGCGCTGTTCCCCGCGTACCTCCTGCCGAGCGCGATGCACGGAGCGATCGATCGTGAGGCGGCGGCGAGCCTCGCGCGTCGTGTCCTGGGCGGCGGCGCGGCGTTCACGACCTTCCGCGCGGCCGCGTTCGTCGGTGCGTGCCGCGGGGATATCGCCGCGTTCTCGTTGCGTGAGCTCCCCGAACTCTGTCGCTCGCTCCGTGGCAGGACCGTCGTGGTCCCAGAGTCGCGCCGCGGTAGACTCACGGGGCGGCTCGACGTACCGCGGACCCTGGCGTCTCGCCTTCGGGGCGACGCCGAGACGCTCTCGTCCCGCGTGAGGACGCGTCGCTTCGACCACCCCGCGGAGGTGCTCGTGCGCGCCGTCACCGTGCGCCTCCTCGAGGTCTTCGGCGCGCTTCGACGGGCGTGGGGGGATGCATCTCCGTCCTGGGCCGGGGGCGTGATCGAGTGGGAGGTGGCGCTCCGGCACTCGCTCGAGCGCACGACGTTGCGGCGAGTGGACGAAGTGGCCTTCTCGTCACTCGACCCTCGTGTGTTGGAAGGTCATCGACACCCGGCCTTCGCGTCGGCGCGCGTTCTCCTCGAGGCGCTGCGAGGGACCCTGGACGACGACGATCCTCTGCGCCTCGCGAGGTGGCTCTGCCGAGCGTCGCTCTGGCCGCTGGAGCCATGGCAACGCTTCGAGCTCGCCGTGGGCCTCACGCTCGCGCAGCGCGTCGAAGAGAGGCTCCAGCGCGGCGAGCCCGGCCGGTGGAGCGTTCGCCACGCGGTGATCGAACCCCAGCGCGAAGACATCGTCGCCTTCGACACCGACGACGGCCGACGCATCCGTATCTTCTACAACCAGTCGCCGCTCGTCGGCGGCGCTCGGAGAGACGCGATCGGCCACTACTTCGGCGACGACGCCGCGTCACGGCCAGACTTCGTGGTGGTGGGCGAGCGCCCCGGGCGGCCGAGGCGCGCGGTCGTCGTCGAGGTGAAGCTCAGCGAGAACCCCGCGTACCTGCACCGCGGGTACGACGAGGCGCTCGCCTACTCGATCGACTACAGCGACGACCTCGTCGCCCGGGTTGGCGCGGTGCTCGTCACGAAGCGCTCCCAGCCGGGGGCGCCGCGCCCGACGGATAAGGTCGTGGTGATCGGCTGGCCCGACTGGCCAAGGAGCGAGGTCGTGCTCGACGCGGTGATCTCGACGGTGGCCGACGGTTGATCCACGAGCCCGGCGCGGGCTCAGCGACGCGCGCGCTCGAGGCCGTAGAGCGCGTCGACGATGTCGTCGGCCTTCCTTCGCACCAGCGCCTGCGCGTCGGCGACGCCCTGGTTGTAGAACGTGGGCCCGAGCTCCCCCGCGATGAAGTCGAGGAGCATCTCGGCGGGGAGCTGGCCCAGGTCCTGGTCGAGCTCGTCGCTGAAGTACGCGCGGAGCTTCTGGAGCGCGAGGGCGCGGGCGGCGGGGTCGAGCGCGATGGGCTTCACGGCGCGCGATCCGACCGCGCCTCACGAGGGGAGGTCAAGCGCGAGCGAGGCCGTCACACCGCTCGCTGCTCGCGTCGTTCCCTGCCAGCGGGCCGAGATCGACCGGGCGCGGTCGAAGGTCATTGACCCGCGGAGCTCACTCAGATACTCCTGCCGAGCCAATCACGTTTCGGGTCGTTTTCTCCCCCCCCTGCATTCCTCACCGACTGCTCGACGGAAGATCGGATCAGACACGAGGTGCGCCACGGCGATCAAGCCACGGCGCGACCGTCTGGTGGGTCAGACCTCGCAGTTCGCGGTCTGCGCCCGCCCGACACCACTGACCCGGTCCGTAGCGACGGGGTCAGAGCGAGCACGAACATGGGAACCAGGCTCTACGTCGGCAATCTCACCTTCTCCACCACCGAAGACCGGCTCCGCGAGCTGGTCGAGCGCACCGGCGCGCAGGTCACCACCGTGCACATGGTGACCGACCGCGAGACCGGCCGCGCGCGCGGCTTCGCC
>JAEYZO010000691.1 GCA_023428035.1 Pseudomonadota bacterium
TGCCCGGGGATGGGCCCCGGGCCTAGCGTGCCCCGGCGCCCCAGAGGTTCCGTGAGCACGATCAAGCCCCCCGGCGGCCCCACCGCCGCCCCCCCCGCCGAGCCCGTCGACCCCGCGGCCCCCACCGAGGGACCGCAGGGAACCCAAGGGGTCGAGGGCCCCGCGGCCACCGCCGCGACGGCCGCGACCCACCCCACCGAGCGGGTCATCTCCGCCCTCAAGGCCGGAGAGATCACCCCCGAGGTCGCCGTCGACCGCCTCGTCACCGCCGCCGTCGACAAGACCGGCTGCCCCCCAGCGCTGCGCCCCGCCGTCGAGGCCAAGATGCGCGCGCTGATCCTCTCCGACCCGAACCTCCGCGCCCTCACCCGCCAGATGGGCGTCGCCCCCACCCCCGACGAGTAAACCACCTCTCCGCGCGGGAATACTCTCCGTCCCAGGTACGATCTCCCGCGCGATGACGGTGCTGCTCGCCTCGCTCGCGCTGGCCCTGTGGTGCGTCCAGTGGTTCCTCGCCTGGCGGATCACCCGCGCGGTGCCGCCGCTCTCCTCGGCGCAGGCCGAGCCCCTGGATGCGTGGCCTCGGCTCAGCGTGGTCGTGCCCGCCCGCGACGAGGCCCTGCGCGTCGAGTCTGCCCTGCGCTCGAAGCTCGCGTGCGGCTACCCCGAGCTCGAGCTCGTGGCGGTCGACGACCGCTCCACCGACGGCACGGGGGAGATCCTCGCGCGCGTCGCGGGCGAAGACCCGCGGGTGAAGACCGCCCGCGTCGACGCCCTCCCCGAGGGCTGGCTCGGAAAGCTCAACGCGATGTCCACGGGGCTCTCTCGCGCCACGGGCGAGTGGGTGCTCTTCAGCGACGCCGACGTGCACGTCGAGCCCGGGGTGCTCCAGCGGGTGATCGCCTGGGCCGAGCGCGAGCGCGTCGACCTCGTCGCGGTGTTCCCCCGCATCGAGCCCAAGGGCCCGGTGATCGACAGCGCGCTCACCTACACCCTCCGGGTGCTCTCGCTCACGGGTCGACTCTGGAGGGCCAACGACGACGCCTCCCACGTCGGCCTCGGCGTGGGGGCCTTCAGCCTCGTCCGCCGACGACGTCTCGAAGAGACCGGCGCCCTCTCGGTGCTCCGCATGGAGGTCGCCGACGACGTCGCCCTCGGCGCCCTGCTCAAGCAGACCGGCGCGCGCTGCAGGATCTTCGCCGGGCGCCGCGAGGTGCACCTGCATTTCCTCGAGACCTTCGAGGCCCTCGCGCGCAGCGCCGACAAGGGCGGCGGCATGCTCGGCTTCTCGCTCCCGAAGACCCTCTGCTTCGCGCTGCTCCCCGCGCTCTTCGAGGTGGGCGTCCCCCTCGCGGCCCTCGCGGCGGGCGGCGCCGCGGCGGTGGTGGGCGCCCTCGCCCTGGTGGTCGCGACCGCCGCGCACCTCACCCTCAACGCCCACTTCGACTGCATGCGATGGAGCGCCGCCCTCTGGCCCCTCGGCTCGCTCGTGATCGCGTACTGCACCCTGCGCGCGGGCCTGCGCGCGTGGCGCTCCCAGGGCGTCTCGTGGCGCGACACCTTCTATACCCGCGCGCTGCTCGAACAGGGACGTCGCCTCGACCCACGCACCATGCGGGTGATCGCACTGCCACCGTGACCGCTCACCGGCACGCGACGGGCACGGCCACCACGCGGGCGCCGTCGGGGTCGGCGCGGGTCGCGAGCACCAGCGCGCCCTCGGGCGTCGCCACCACCCGCAGCGACGCGATGGGCCCCGCGGTGCTGATGATGGGCAACGGCACGGGCCCGACGCGAAGCGACCCCGCGGCGTCGAAGGCCAGCAGCACCGCGCGGATCACCCCCGACCCGAGGGCCGTCACCGCGAGCGCCTCGCCGTCGCGCGCCGTCGCGTCGAGGCCGCCCACCACGAAGCCCAGGCGGGTGTAGACCACGGGCTCCGCGGTCGGAGAGAGGCCCCGCGCGAGGGGCCGCACCGCCACGCCGTCGAGGGGAGGGAGCGTGTCGACGCCCTCGCGCCACACCGCGAGAGCGCGGTCGCCGAGCTCGACCACGCGGGGGTCGCTCAGCGCGCCGTGGATCCGCTGCGCCACCACGTCGTCGCCCGCGGGCTCGCCCGCGCTGTCGTAGCGCCGCAGGTGCAGCTCCCTCACGGTCTGGAGCCCCTCGCGCCGCGACTCGACCCACCGCGCCGCGAAGCCGCCCGAGACCGCGTTTCGGGTGAGCTCTCCGTCGGGCGGACGCGTGGTCATCGGGAGGCGCGTGGAGCCCGTCACCCGACCCGTGTCGTCCACGGCGATGAGCTGCTCGCCCCAGAGGGCGCGCACCTCGGAGGTGAGGTAGCTCCAGCCGCCGGGGTGTCGCCCGAGGGAGCCGCAGCCCGAGAGGGTGAATCCCCCCGTGGGAGGGTCGGCCCGCTGCCACTGCCGCTCGTTCGCCCCCACGAAGGACGCGAACACGCACCCGCCTCGGTCGGTGTCGCCCCCCGCGAGCATCACCGCGCGCTCCCGCGAGGGCTCCCACGCCATCGAGAACTGCAGCGGCGCGTTCATCGGGAGCGTCACCACCTCGCCCCGCGAGAGCGCCCCGTCGGCGGACCAGGGGTGACGTCTCCCCGCGCCGTCGACACGCACCACCCGCACCGCGTCGGGGCCGCCGTTCAGCGCGCGCTCCCTCCACGCCACCAGCGCGCCGTCGCCCGTCGCTACGGCGTCGACGAGGGTGAAGCGCGCCTGCTCCGTCGGGAGCGAGACCACCACGGCCTCCCCCGGCGTCCACGCACAGGGCCCGGGCACCGACGGCGCGTCGACCTCCACCACGTCTCGCCCCGCGTCGGCGCCCACCGAGGCCCCCGACACGGTCGACCCGCAGCCCGCGGCGCAGAGCGCTGCGATCACCCCTCGGCGCTTCATGGCAGCTCCCTCAGACCGCGGCCCTCGCAGCGCCAGCGGTGCAGCGTGCCGTGCTCGGGGTCGACGCCCACCACCGCGCGGCCCGCCCACGCGAGGGCGGGGTATCGCTCGGGGAGCGCCCCCTCGGGCAGGTGCGCCGCCAGCTCGAAGCACGCGCCCGGCGCGGCGGGGTCGAGCTCTACCGTGTTCCCTCCCCACGCGTAGCGCACCACGGGCCTGCCCTCGACGCAGCGGAGCGAGTGGGCGGTCACGGGCGGGAGGCTCTCCCACGACCCGTCACCCTGCGACGCGCGCAGGCCCTCTCCCCACCCGAGGGCGCGGGTGCGCTGCGGGCCGTCACCGCCACCCTCGTCGCTGGCGACCATCAACAATCGCGCGCCGTCGAAGGCCAGCCTCGCGTTCACGGCGTGAAGGTACGTCCCCTCGCCAGCGCTGGGCATGCCCGCGATGGCGCGCAGGTGGGTCTTGGTCGCGACGTGGTCGTCAGCGACGAGGCCCACCACCCCGGTCGTCGTGCGCGTGAGCCCCCACGGCGGCTGCGACGCCGCGAGGAGCCCCTCGGTCTCGCTCTCGTGCGCGCCGTCCACACGGATCGTGTGCGTCGTCCACCCCGGGCAGGGCTCCCGCGACGCGTGGTCGGTGCCCGCCTCATGCACGCAGGTCTGCGAGGGCCCGGTGCTCACCGCCACGGCGCCGAGCGCGGTGCCCCGCACCTCCACCGCGGGTCGCTCCCACGGCCGCCCCACGGGGCGAGCGCGATAGTCCATCAGGGTCACGGGCCGCGACGCGTTGGCGAGGGTCGCGTCGGCGGTGAGCGCCACCACGAGCTGCTCGCCGTTCACGCCGTCGACCGCGGGGTCCCCGCCGGGGTTGGCGATCCAGGCGACCCACAGCCTCCCCTGGTAGAGGTCGGCGTCGAGGGCGGTCACGGGCCCCGTGGTCGCGCGCAGCCTCCGAGG
>JAEYZO010000704.1 GCA_023428035.1 Pseudomonadota bacterium
ACGCGTGGGGCGCGCCCTTCACCGCGCCCTCGGGGTGCGCGGCGATCCGCGACCGGGGGAGCTCCCCCGACCCGCGCGTGGCCCCCCTCGCCGCGCGCTACGAGGCCGAGGTCTTCCCCGCCCTCGCTGCCGCCGGGGTGAGCCGCGACGAGCTCACCCTCGCGTGGGACTTCACCGTGCGCGCCGCCGACCCGGTGGCCGCCGACCTGCGCGCGGTGCGCGACGACGTGATCGCCCGGGTCCGCGCCGAGCGCCCGGTCGTCACGGTCACCACGGTCACCCAGAACCCCAGCGCGCACATCGCCCGTCAGGTCGAGGGCACCGTGCGCGTGCCCCTCTACCTCACCGGGACCTCGACCTCGTCGAGGCTCCGCCGCGACGCGCAGGGGCGGCCCACCACCACCGAGTCGGTGGAGGTCCCTTTCACGGCGATCATCCCGCCGAGCGTGATGAACCGCCCCGCGGGGGAGCCCGCGAGGCTCCTGCAGTTCGGCCACGGCTTCTTCGGCGGCCGAGACGAGGTCACCGGGAGCTTCGTCCCCACCCTCGCCGACCAGGAGGGCTTCGTGGTCGTGGGCGTCGACTGGTGGGGGATGTCCCGCGTCGACGTCGCCGGCGTCATCAGCGCGCTCCTCCTCGACCTGTCGCGGGTGCTGGCCTTCACCGACCGGGTGCACCAGGCCATGGCGAACCAGATCGCCCTCGCCGCCGCGCGCGAGGCCCTCGCCGCCCACGACGCCTTCCGCGTCGACGGCCGCGCGCTCTTCGACCCCTCGACGCTGTACTTCTACGGGCTGAGCCAGGGGCACATCCTCGGCGGCACCTACGTCGCGCTCTCGCCCGAGGTCGACCGCGCCGTGCTCGGCGTCGGCGGCGCGAGCTTCTCCCTGATGATGTCCCGCGCTCGGCCCTTCCTCGCCTTCCTCGCGGTGGTCGCGATGGGGATGCCCGACCCCCTCGACCAGCTGAAGTTCACCGTGCTCACCCAGACGGGCTTCGACCGCATCGACCCGATCACCTGGGCGCCGCGGGTCATCACCGACCCCCTCCCGGGCGCGCCCGCGGGCCGCAGGGTGCTCCTCCACATGGGCATGGGCGACACCGCGGTGCCCAACATCGCCAGCGAGCTCCACGCGCGCGCCGTGGGCGTCTCGCTCCTCACGCCCTCGTCGCGGCCCGTGCCCGGCCTCGACCCGGTGACCTCCCCCGCGCCGGGCTCGGCCTTCGTACCCTTCGACCACAACGTTCGCCCGCTCCCCACCGCCACCTCGTCGATCCCCACGGAGGACAACCCCGTGCACGAGGCGCAGCGCAGGCTGGGCGCGAGCATGAGGCAGATCGGGCGCTTCCTCCGCGCCGACGGCGGCGTCGAGGCGACCTGCGAGGGCCCCTGCGACCCTGAGTGAGCCCCGAGACGGTCAGCCCTTGCGCCTGCGCTTGTTGATCAAGCCCTGCGCCGCCTGGCGCACCGCCGAGGGCACGTTCTTGCTGTTCGGGAGCTTCTTCACGTCGTTCTCGCGCAGGTGGTTCAGGAGCTTGAGCGACTCGGCCACCGGCGTCTTCGGGTTGGTCACCAGGTTGTACTTCACGTCGTAGAGCCGCAGAAAGCTCCCGCGCCCCGCGATGCGGCGGAGCACGTCTTCGCTCACCTGGCGGCTCGACGCGAACTTGATCACCTCGTCGTCGCCGAGCTTCGGGCTGTCGAGCACCGCCGCCGCCACGAGCTTGTTCGTCGCGCGGATCAAGACGGCCCGCTGCATCGAGTTGCCCAGCATCGCCGTGCGGATCTTCTCCGTCACCGACATCTCCTCCATCTTCTTCTCGACCTTGCGCGCCCGCGCCGCGACGCCCTCGTCGGTGCCCTCGGCGATGGCGACGCCCTCGCCGCCCTCCTCGTCGGCGATGGCGTCGAGGGGGAGGTCCTCGGCCTCGCGGAGGGTCTCGACGAAGTCCTCGTCCGAGGGCAGGGGCTCGTCGCTCGGCTCGGGGATGAGCTGGTCCTTCAGCGCCGCGACGATGCTCTCGAAGCCCGGGATGTTCAGGGTGATCCCGTTGCGCGCGGAGAACTCCACCACCCGGTCCGCGGTCGACATCCGCGTGCGCTCGTTCATGTAGAGCGCCTCGGCGATCTCGGGGTGCGCGAGGAGCCGCTGCTCGTTGGTCGCGATCACCTCGCTCATCGCCTCGTCGCAGCGCCTGGCCACCCGGGCCACGGTCTCCCCCGGGGTGTTCGCGTGGCGCACCACCCGCTCGAGCACCGCGCGCTTGTCGGCCACCCGGTCGGCCAGGTCGTCGAGCACCGCGCCCGGCACCTCGCTCGACGCGAACACCGCGTTGAGCACCGGGTCGGGGAGGTTCGCCAGGCTCGCCGCCGCGACGTCCTTCACCTCGTAGTCGGGCCCGTGCGCGAGGCCGTACAGGGTGCAGACCAGCACCACCGGCGGCAGGGGCATCATCCCCCGCGCCGCCATCATCTTCAGGGGCGTCGGGCCCCCCAGCACGCGCCGCGCGCCCTCGGGGAGCGCGCTCGGGTCGATCGGGTGTCGCATCTGCGCCCGAGGGTACCGCAGCCGCCCCGCGCCGGGCGCTACTGGATGAGGTGAACCCGCACGGTGTTGGTGCGGCCCTTCACCGCGATGGGCGCGCCGTAGACCAGCACCACCCGGTCGCCCGGGGTGACCATCCCGTTGGCGAGGAGGTGCGCTTGCACCGCGTCGACCATCTCGTCGGTCTCGCGGATCGGGGCCATCACCCGCGAGCTTACGCCCCAGTACAGACCCAACCGCCGGCGGATGCCCTCGCTCGGGGAGAAGGCCAGCACGGGCACCGTGGGGCGCTCCTTCGAGATCAAGCGCGCGGTGTCGCCGCTCTGGGTGAAGACCGCGATGAGCCGGGCGCCGACGTCCCTCGCGGCCAGCACGGCCATGCGGGCGATGCCCTCGGTGAAGGGCATCGGCAGCGAGGGCTGCGGCGGGCCCTTGGGCTGCCAGTAGGGGGAGCTCTCCGCGGCCGAGATGATCCGAGCCATCATCCGCACGGCGAGGGTCGGGTGCTGCCCCGAGGCGGTCTCGCCCGAGAGCATCGTGGCGTCGGCGCCGTCGAAGATGGCGCTCGCGACGTCGCTGGCCTCGGCTCGGGTGGGGCGCGACGAGGTCAGCATCGAGTGCAGCATCTCGGTCGCCACGATGGCCGGACGTCGGTGGTGCGCCGCGCAGGTCAGCACCCGGCGCTGCAGCACCGGCACCTGCTCGGGGGGGAACTCCACCCCGAGGTCCCCGCGCGCGACCATCACCGCGTCGCTCGCCTCGACGATGTCGTCGAGCTCGTCGATGGCCTGCGGGGTCTCGATCTTCGAGCAGATGGGCAGGGCCCGGCCCCAGGCCTCGCAGATCTCGCGGACGAGCTTCACGTCGTCGGCGTGGCGAACGAACGAGATCGCCACGTAGTCGATGCCCGCCGAGAGGCCGAAGAGCAGGTCCTGCTTGTCCTTCTCGGTGAGGGTCTCGAGGCGCAGGTTCGCCGACGGCAGGTGGATCCCCACGTTGGATCGCAGGTGGCCGCCCTCCTCCACCAGCGCGCGCAGGTGGCCGTCTTCGATCGCCGTCACCCTCAGCCGGATGCGGCCGTCGTCCATGTGGATGAGGTCGTCGACGCGCACGTCCTGGGCGAGCGTCGCGTAGCGCACGGGCACCACCGCGGGGTCGTCGTGGCGGTCGCCCGCCGCGAGGGTCACCACCTCGCCCGGCGCGAGGTCCCTCGCGGGGCCCCCGAGGATCCCCGCGCGGATCTTGGGCCCGCAGAGGTCCCCGAGGATCGCCACGGCCTTCTTGTGCCGCGCGCTCGACTCGCGGATCGCGAGGATGGCCTTCTGGTGGTCGGCGTGGGTCCCGTGCGAGAAGTTCAGGCGCGCGACGTCCATCCCCGCGGCGATGAGGGCGTCGATGGCGTGTGGCTGACTCGACGCTGGCCCGATGGTGCAGACGATCTTGGTGCGCCGGGAGATCATGTAGCCCGCACCCTACAGCGCCCCCGCGCGCGGTGACACCCCATCGGTGGCAACGGGCCTATACTCCACGGCTCACCGGAGCGCGCACACGGATGCTTACCCTTCACGGCCCCCCGTCCCTCCACCGCTCTGCCCTCGCCCTGTGCCTCACCCTCGCGGCCGTCGCGCTCGGCTGCAGCGACGACACCCCGGGCTTCGCCGACGCCGCGGTCTTCGACAGCACCACCGACGCCGCGGGGAGGGACGTGCGCTTCCCCGCCGACGCCGAGCCCCTGCCCGACGCGCTGGGTCGCTTCTGCACCCGCAGCGCGCAGTGCGACGACGGCGTCGACTGCACCCGCGACTACTGCGCCGACAACAACCGCTGCGTGAGCGTCACCGACGACACGTCCTGCGACGACCGGGTGTACTGCAACGGCGTCGAGCGATGCGACGCCCGGCGCGGGTGCGTGCGCGGCGAGCCCCGCACCTGCAGCGACAACTCGGCCTGCACCGTCGACCGCTGCGACGAGGCCACGCAGTCGTGCACGAACCTCCCGCGCGACTTCGACCGCGACGGCGACCCCGACGGCCGCTGCGCGTCGCCCACCTGCGACGCGGGGGTGCCCACCGTCGACGGCGGCCAGTGCTGGACCGGCGGCGACTGCGACGACAACGACCCGCGCATCAACTCTCGCCTGCCCGAGATCTGCGGCGACGGGGTCGACAACAACTGCAACGGCCGCGTCGACGACGCCGAGCCCGGCGGGTGTACCCGCCCCCGCCACGACCGCTGCGACGACCCGCTCGACCTCACCATGGGGGGGCGCTTCCTCATCCCCGCGGCGGGCGCGGCGGGCGACTACCCCACCCGCTGCCTCGGCGGGGGAATCCCCCAGCGCGACGTGGTGGCCCGCTTCTCCCTCGCCTCGCCCATGGACGTCTCCCTCGTCGCCAGCACCATGGGCACCGTGGTCTACACCCAGGTCGCGCGCGCCGCGTGCGGCGGCATGGACCTCGGGCCCATCCTCGACTGCGTCGGCGGCTTCCCCTCGACCTGGCGCGCGCGGGCGCTGCCCGCGGGGGAGTACTTCGTCACCCTCGCCCTCTCGGGCCCGCTCACGGGCACCGGCGACATCGACCTCCAGGTGGCCTTCTCGCCGCCGTCGCCGCCGCCCGTCAACCAGACCTGCGCGACCGCTATCGAGATCCCCTCCGCCGGCGGGAGCGTCGTGGGCGACACCGTGGGCGTCACCGACGACGTCACCACCACCTGCGGGGGGACCACCCCCGACGTGCTCTACCGCATCACCCTGCCCGAGACCTCAGACCTCTCGCTGCGCCTCGCCGGGGGCCGCAGCGACTACATGCAGCTCTCCCTCCTCGACGACTGCATGCGCATGCCCAGCTCGATCCGCTGCGAGAGCGGCGCCCCCGCGCAGTTCAACGCCCGGCGACTGCGCGCGGGCACCTACTACATCGCCGTCGAGGGCCGCAGCGTCGCGTCGTTCACCCTCGACGCCGAGGTGCTCCCGCCGAGCGACCCGCCCGCGGGCGACCGCTGCTCGAACCCCATCTTCATCGCGGTGAACAGCTCCGCCACGGGCACCCTGAGCAACACCGACAGCGACCACAACGTCTCGTGCGGGTCGGGGAACTTCCGCGACATCGTCTACCGCTTCAACCTCGAGGCGCGCAGCGACGTGACCGCCCTCGTGCGCGGCGGCGTCTCGGACTTCTACTACCTCGCGGTGCAGTCGCGCTGCGGCGACATGGGCTCCGAGGCCGCCTGCCGCTACGGCACCGTGGGCCGCCTCACCGCGCGAGGGCTCGACCCGGGCGAGTACTTCCTCGTCATCCGCGCGGTGCGCGGCACCGACTTCGAGCTCGCCCTCGACGCGCGCCCCTCCGTCGCGCCCACCCCCGTGATGGGCAACGACGCCTGCGCCACCGCGGCGATGATCCCCTCGGGCGGAGGCTTCTACACCGGCAGCACCTCGGGCCTGCGCCGCGACTACGCCGCGCCGTGCATCTCCGGCGCGAGCAGCGAAGACGCCGTCTTCCGCTACCGCGCCAACGAGCGCCAGAGGGTGCTGGTCTCCACCGAGGGCTCGGCCTTCAACACCGTCGCGTGGATGACCACCGCAGACCGCTGCCCGGGCTCGAACCTCCCCGGCGGCTGCAACGACGACGCGATCGTGAGCGCCGCGGCCTTCGACGTCGTGGTCGACCCGGGCGACTACTACCTCTTCGTCTCGGGCATCAACTCCACCGAGGGCGGCGAGTACACCCTCACCGTCACCACCACCTCTCCGTGAAGCGCGCCGCCCTCGCCGCGGCCATCCTCGCGGCCTGCACCACAGACCCGACGCCCGCCCCCGCCGACGCCGGCTCCGACGCTCCCGCGGTCGACGCTCCCGCGGGCCCCGCCTCGCCGCTCATGGACTTCACCGCCGCGGGCTTCTGGTCGGCGCCCTTCCCCAGCGAGCACCGCCGCGGCGCCGACGGCCGCGTCGACCTCTCGGGCCTCCCGAACCCGGGCGACGTCGATTTCGTGAACCAGATGACGGCCCTGGGCTCCGACGACTCGGGCGGCTTCGGCCTCGCGAGCGCGGCGCACTTCCCCCTGAGCGCGCCCCGCGACCCCGCGGGGCGGCCCGACCTGCGCGGCAGCCTCGACCCCGCCTCCCCCGTAGGGCTCGTCTCGGTCGGCGAGGGCGCCCCCGACCGGCTCCAGCGCTACCCGGTGAGTGCGCGCTTCGAGGCCGACGGCGGGCCCTACGGCGCCGAGAACCTCCTCACGCTGCTCCCGCTGCAGGGCGCGCCGCTGCGGCCGAACACCCTCTACGCGGCCTACCTCCGCGCGGGGCTGCGCGGCGCCGACGGGAGACCCCTGCGCGCCTCGCCCGCCCTCGACGCGCTGCGCGGCGACGGTGAGGTCCCCGGGCT
>JAEYZO010000757.1 GCA_023428035.1 Pseudomonadota bacterium
GATCGAGGCCTCGTCGGGCCAGAGCTCGGCCATCAAGCGCGCGAGGCCGCGGCTGCTGGGCTTCACCGGGAGCTCGGCGAGCGCGTCGTGGGCGGCGCCCGCGTGGGGGTAGCGGTCGCTCGGAGACTTCTGGAGGAGCTTGTCGACGAAGGCCTCGACCTCGGGGGGCAGGTCAGGGCGGAGCCCGCGCAGGGGCGCGCGGCGGTTCGCGAGGATCGCGTGCAGCACGTCGCGGCCCTGGCCCTGGAAGGGCTGGGTGTTGGTGAGGGCCTCGTAGGCGCACACGCCCACGGCGAAGAGGTCGGTGCGGCGGTCGAGGGGCCTCCCCGTGGCCTGCTCGGGGGCCATGTACGAGAGCTTTCCCTTCACGAGGTCGCCCTGGGTCTCGTGCAGGCGCGAGGTGGCCTTGGCGATGCCGAAGTCCGCCAGCTTCACCTCGCCGAAGTAGCTCACCATCACGTTGTGCGGGGTCACGTCGCGGTGGACGATGTTCATCGCCGCGCCGTCGACGACCTTGCCGTGGGCGTACTCCAGGGCCTTGAGCACCTCGCCCACGACGAAGAGCGCCGCGTCGACGGGCATGCGACGTCCCTCGGCCGCGAGGCGCTTGAGCACCCGCTTGAGGTCGGCGCCGTTCACCCACTCCATGCAGATGAAGAGCTGGCCGTCGTGGGCGCCGAAGTCCTCGACGCTGACGATGTTCCCGTGGCGCAGGTGCGACGAGATGCGCGCCTCGTCGATGAACATCGAGACGAAGTCCGCCTCGCTCGACAGCCGCGGGAGCATGCGCTTGATGCACACCTCGCGGGAGAAGTTCATCGCCCCCACGCGGCTCGCCCGGTAGATCTCCGCCATGCCGCCCTGGTCGAGGCGCTCCCGCAAGACGTAGCTCCCGAAGCGCTCTCCCTCCACGCGGCGCCTCCCCGTCAGTCGGTCACGCGCAGCGCGTGGTAGCTCTTGCGCCCCTTCCGCAGCACGATGAACCCGCTCGGGAGCACGTCGTCACCCGTGAGCACCCGGCGCGCGTCGGTGACGGGCCGCTTGTTCACCGAGGCCGCGCCCTTCTCCACGGCGGCGCGGGCCTCGGTCTTCGACTTGAAGAGCTCCGTCGACGCGAGCCAGCTCACCAATGAAGCCTCGGGGGTGCCCAGCGCGGCCCGCGGGATCTCGCTGGTGGGGGCTCCCCTGAAGGCCGCGCGCTGCTCGTCGACGGTGAGGGCCTCGAGGTCGACGTCGCCGAAGAGCGCGGCGGTGGCGCGCTTCGCGCTCGCGAGGCCGACGTCCCCGTGCAGGTAGCGCGTGAGGCTGTCGGCGAGGAGGTGCTGCGCCGCGCGGGCGCCGGGGTTCTGTGACTGGGCCTCCATCACCTCGCGCACCGCGTCGAGGGCCTCGAAGGTGAGCCGCAGGAGGTAGCCCTCGACGTCGGCGTCGGCGCTGTTCAAGAGGAACTGGTACAGCTCGTAGGGGGAGGTCATCGCGGGGTCGAGCCACACGGTGCCCTGCTCGGTCTTGCCGAACTTTCCCCCGTCGGCGCGGGTGAGGAGCGGCGCCGTGAGGGCGAAGCACTCCGCGCCGCGCGCGCGCCGCACGAGGTCGATGCCCGAGACGATGTTGCCCCACTGGTCCGAGCCGCCCATCTGGAGCGTGCAGCCGTAGCGATCGTGCAGGGCGAGGAAGTCGTAGGCCTGCAGGAGCATGTAGCTGAACTCGGTGTACGAGATCCCGTGCTCGCGCTGCTCGAGCCGGTTCTTCACCGAGTCGCGCTGCACCATGGCGTTCACCGAGAAGTGCTTGCCCACGTCGCGCAGGAACTCGATCAGCCCCACCGACCCGAGCCACCCGCGGTTGTCGACCAGGGTGACCCCGTCGAGGTAGCGCTCCAGCTGCGAGCGGATGCCCGCGAGGTAGCCGTCGAGGGCCTCGTTCGAGAGCATGGCGCGCTCGGAGGTCTTCCCGCTGGGGTCGCCGATGAGCCCGGTGCCGCCGCCGACGAGGGCGATGGGCGAATGCCCCGCGCGGCGCAGCCGGTCGAGCAGCACGATCTGCACGAGCGACCCGAGGTGCAGGCTCGACGCGGTGGGGTCGAAGCCGATGTAGCCGACGACCCTCCCCGACGAGAGGGCGCGGCGCAGGCCCTCCTCGTCGGAGCACTGGTGGAACGAGCGGCGGGCCTTGAGCTCTTCGATGAGGTCCATGGCGCACCCTTTCAACGCGTGCGTGACGCCCGCTGGCTGGGGTTGGCCGCTGCCGCGGCTGCACCCCAGGCTGACGTATGGATCGCCCACCCCGAGGGTGGGCTCTGTGGAGAGCGCTGCCGCGGAGTGGTGACGCGCGGACGCACGAACGGTGACGTAGACACGGAGGTGCGTGTTGCTCCCGCGGTTCGGGCTGCGACGTGCCAGCGCTCCGCGGCAGCGCCCGCCCGAAAACCCGCCCCGCGGGCGGGTGCTCCATACGTCAGCCTGGGGTGCAGCCGCGGCAGCGGCCAACCCCAGCCCTGGGGCGAACTGCGCACGCGCGTCGAGAGGGAAAGGTCCATGGCGTTCACGGGAAGGGTGGTGGGGGCATCGCCCCGGTGACGGCCTCGAAGCCCCGCGCGACCGCGAGGAGCCGCGCGTCGTCGAAGCGCCTCGCGATGAGCTGCGCCCCGATGGGGAGCCCCCGCGCGTCGAGCCCCGCGGGCACGCTCACCGCGGGCACCCCCGCGAGCGACGCGGGCAGCGTGCACAGGTCGGCCATGTACATCGCCACCGGGTCGTCGACCCGCGACCCCAGCGGGAAGGCCACCGTCGGAGAGGTCGGCGTCACGATCACGTCTACGTCGGCGAAGGCTCGGGTGAAGTCCTGCGAGATCAAGCGACGCACGCGCTGGGCCTTGCCGTAGAAGGCCTCGTAGTAGCCCGCCGAGAGGGCGAAGGTGCCGAGGAGGATCCGCCGCTTCACCTCGTCGCCGAAGCCCGCGTCGCGGGTCTCTCCGTAGAGGGACCTGAGGTCCCTGCCCTCGACCCTGAGGCCGTAGCGAACGCCGTCGAAGCGCGAGAGGTTCGAGCTCGCCTCGGCCGGCGCGAGCACGTAGTAGGTCGCCGCCGCGTAGCGCGTGTGCGGCAGCGAGACGGGCACCACCGACGCGCCCGCGCCGCGAGCCCGCGCGATCACGTCGCGCACCGCGCGCTCCACCTCGGCCTCGACCCCGTCGGCGAAGTACTCCTCGGGCACCCCCACGCGCAGGCCCTTCAAGACCTCGACGCCGCGGGAGAGGTCGACGGGCTCTACGTCGCGGTCGGCGCAGGTGCTGTCTCGCGGGTCCCTCCCCGCGATGACCTCGTACACCGCGGCGACGTCGGCCACGGTGCGCGCGAAGGGAGACACCACGTCGAGCGACGACGCGAAGGCCACGAGGCCGTAGCGCGAGACCCGCCCGTAGGTGGGCTTGAATCCGACGAGCCCCGTGAGCGACGCGGGCTGCCGCACCGAGCCGCCCGTGTCGGAGCCCAGCGCGACGTGGGCGAAGCGGGCAGAGACGGCCGCGGCGGAGCCCCCCGACGAGCCCCCCGGGGTGCGAGAGAGGTCCCAGGGGTTGCGCGTCGGGAAGAAGGCCGAGTTCTCGGTGGAGGAGCCCATCGCGAACTCGTCCATGTTGGTCTTGCCGACGATCACGGCGCCCGCGGCGCGCAGGCGCGACACCACCGTGGCGTCGTAGGGTGGCACCCAGCGCTCCAGCATCCGTGAGCCGCAGGTGGTGCGCAGGCCCCGGGTGCACAGCGCGTCCTTCACCGCCACCGCGACGCCCGCGAGGGCGAGGCCCGAGAGCTCCTCGCCCGCCGCCCGCCGCGCGTCGAGGTCCTCCGCGGCGGCCATCGCGCCCGCCTCGTCGAGGGTCACGAAGGCCCCCACCCGCGCGTCGTGCCCCTTCGCCCTCGCGAGGAAGGCCTCGGTCACGTCGACCGCCCGCAGGGCCCCCTCGCGCACCGACCGCGCGGTCTCGCTCACCCCGAGCTCCGCCGCTCCCGCCACCGCTCAGCCCTCGACGAACTGCGGCACCACGAAGGCGCCCCGCTCGACCCGCGGCGCCTGCGAGAGCGCCTCGTCGCGGGGGAGCCCCTCGACCGCGACGTCGCCCCTGCGGAGACACCCGACGTCGATGTCGTCTGCGTCTGCGTCTGCGTCTCCCTCGACCTCGTCGAGGGCGGCGATGAAGCCCAGCGCCCGCTCGAGCTGGGCGGCCAGCGGCGCGACCTCGTCGTCGCGGAGCGCCAACCTCGCGAGCTCCGCGGTGGCGATCACCCGCCGCGCCGACACCTCGATGACC
The DNA here is from genome assembly GCA_023428035.1 of Pseudomonadota bacterium. Lineage (GTDB taxonomy): Bacteria > Myxococcota_A > Polyangia > Polyangiales > JAEYZO01. The sequence continues at coordinate 4,310 of JAEYZO010000757.1, forward strand.
ATCGCGGCGCGGGACGCTACCACGCGCCCCGCTCAGCGCGGGAGGCCTATCTCGCCCCCGGGCGGCGCCTGTCGCACACCGGAGCCCCGTGTGCCGACGCGCGGCACCGCCGCCGACCCCGGCTCCCAACGGGCCACCATTCATACATTGATCGCAATCAAAGCCAGGAGAAGACTGTGCTTTCTGTGATCCGCCGGCTCGCCGACGACGCCTTGTTCGTATACCTCTCCAGCCGCTCAGGAGGTCGTTCTCGATGGTCGCACGCGCAGTCCACGCCCGCGGGCTCAGCTCGGTGGCGCCGCCGTCAAGGGTAGGGCCCTACGAGCTCGTCGCGCTGCTCGGCAAGGGCGGCATGGCGAGCGTCTACCTCGCGCGCAACACCGGGAGCGCGGGCTTCGAGCGCCTGGCGGCGGTGAAGCTCATGCACCGCGGCCTCTCGGCCGACGAGGACTTCGTCACGATGTTCCTCGACGAGGCGAGGGTGGCCGCGCGGCTGCACCACCCCAACGTCGCGGCGATCATCGACCTCGGCGCCGAGGGCTCGCAGCTCTACACGGTCATGGACTACGTCCAGGGCGACACCCTCGACGCCGCGCAGCGCGCCGCCACGTCGCTCCGCCGCTCGATCCCCCTGGGCATCGTGCTCCGCGTGGTGATGGACGCCCTCGCCGGCCTCGACGCCGCCCACGAGCTCCGCGACGCCGACGGCGCGCCGCTCAACCTCATCCACCGCGACGCGACCCCGCACAACGTCCTCATCGGCGTCGACGGCGCCGCGCGCCTCGTCGACTTCGGCATCGCCCGCGCCGAGTGCCGCGTGGGGGTCACCTCCGTCGGCGTGCTCAAGGGCAACGCCCCCTTCATGGCCCCCGAGCAGCTTAGGGGCCGCGCCGTCGACCGCCGCGCCGACGTCTTCTCCATGGGCGTCACCCTCTGGGAGTCCATCGGCCTCCGCCGGTGCTTCCCCCTGCGCGACGGCGAGGCGCCCCGGGAGCGCTACCGCGACGACGCCTACCGCCCGCTCCGCGCCTTCGCCCCGCACGTGCCCGAGGCCCTCGACGCCATCTGCCGCCGCGCCCTCGCCCTCGACCCGCGAGACCGCTTCCCCACCGCCGCCGCCTTCGCCGAGGCCCTCGACCACGCCTTCCGCGCCGACGTCGCCACGCAGCGCCAGCTCGGGCAGTTCATCTCCGTCGTCGCCGCCGACAAGATCCGTCGCGAGCGCGAGGCCGTGCGGCAGACCGCGTCGATCCCCCCGCCCTCTCGGCCCGTCACCGCGCGCTCGGGCCACGCCCACGCTCCCGCCGCGCCGGTGATCGACCTTCGCCCGCCGCGCGTCGCCCGGTTCGCTCCCCTCGCGCCCCCGGTGCTCGACGACTTCGAGGCCCCCACCGCCGTGGTCTCCCAGAAACCCCCGGCGCTCTCGTCGCGGTACCCGACCACGCGCCACACCATGCCCCCGCCTCCTCCCCCCTCGGCGCGCGCGTCGCGCCCGTCGGGCCCCGGGTCTGAGAGC
>JAEYZO010000786.1 GCA_023428035.1 Pseudomonadota bacterium
CCCAGGTGGCGACGTCGTTAGGGCGCGGGATCTGCGGGCGGGGCGCGGTGTAGAGGCCCCACACCACGCGGGGGCCGGCGCCCGCGGGGGTCGCGCGCCACGCGACGGGGGCGCCGTCACCAGCGCACGCGACGCCGAGGGTCGCTACGGCGAGGGTCGCCAACCAGTTCCGAAGGTGCATGGGGGTGTTCTGTCGCGGGGGAGATGGTTCGTTGGATGGGGTCGAGGGCCGGTAGTGTACCCTCCGCGCGCGCCGGCGAAACACTGGTGTCGGCGAAGGAGCGAAGGGTCGATGCGATCTGCGCGGGGGCTGTCCCGCCTCACGGGTGTTGTTGGCGCGCTGTTGTCCCCTGCGCTCGCGGCGGCGCAGCCCGCGCAGACGCCTCCGCCGTTGGCGCCCGCGACCTCGCGCGCGGCGCCCGCGCAGCGGGGCATCGTGGTGAACCTCGGCGGTGAGTACCGGCTGCGCTTCAACGCGATGGACGACATCCCGCTGCGGCCGCTGCCGCGCACCGACCCCGCGGCGACGGGCAACACGGGCCAGCGGCTCTTCGGCGAGCAGTGGCTCCGCCTCCGCGGCGACGTGGCCTTCACCCCGAACCTCAGGGTGGTCGGGCAGATGGACCTCCTGCACGGCGTCGCCTTCGGCGACCTGGCCTTCGGGGTCACGCCCGAGCAGCGGCTGCGCGAGGAGTACGGCTACCCCGGGTTGCGACTGCGCTTCCTCTACGTCGACTGGGAGACCCCCATCGGCCTGCTGCGCGTGGGCCAGATGGGCTTCTCGTGGGGCCTGGGGATGGTGGCCAACGACGGCGACACGCGCACGGTCTTCGGCGACTACCGCTACGGCGACCTGGTGCGCCGGGTGATGCTCGCGACGCGCCCGCTGGGTCGCGCGGTGCCCTTCGTGATCGCGGCGGGCGGCGACTGGGTGGTGCGCGACCAGATCGCGGATTACGAGCGCCGCGACGAGCTGGCCTTCCAGGGCATCCTCGCGAGCTACTACGGCGAGGGCGACCGTCGCGTGGGGGCGTACGGGGTGTACCGCTGGCAGGAGAACGCGCTGAGCGACACGCTCTCGGCGGTCTTCGTCGACGTGTTCGCGCGCTGGGGCTTTCGCGACCGTCGCGGGGCGAGGTACTTCGCGGCCGTGGAGGCGGCCTACGCGGGGGGCACGACCACCTACGCGCGCACGGCCGAGCGGCCCGAGCAGTCGGTGCAGCAGTTCATGGCGGTGCTGCAGCTCGGGAGGCTCTCGACGAAGCTCGACGTGGTGCTGGAGTCGGGCGTGGCGACCGGCGACTCGAACACCGACGACGCGGTGCAGAGCCGCGCGACGATCGACCCTGACCATCGGGTGGGCTTGATCTTGTTCCCCGAGGTGATCGCGTCGCAGACGGCGCGGGCGGCGTACCTCGCGCAAGACCCGACGCTGGGCGCGCGCCCGCCGCGGGGCGCGGAGCTCTTGCCGACGAACGGGGGAGTCTCCGGGGCGGCGTACCTGTTCCCCTACGCGATGTTCCGACCGAAGCCGTGGATCGAGCTGCGGCTGGGTGGGGTGTTCGCGTGGGCGACGACCGACGTGGTCGACCCGTTCATCCAGCGGGCCTACTCGCGGTCGGAGAACTTCCGCGGGGGGTCATCGGCGGCGCGCGACCTGGGCTTCGAGTTCGACGGCGCGGTGCTGCTGCAGCACCCGATCGCGACGAACCTGGTGCTCTCGGGGGGCGTCGAGGGTGGGGTCTTCATCCCTGGCAGCGCCTTCGACGACTCGTCGGGGCAGTCGATGGGCCCGCTGGGCCTGGTGAGGCTGCGGGCGGGGATCCGGTATCGGTAGCGGGTGTCAGGGCGCGCCTTCGTCGCCCGCGGAGGCCGCGTCGAAGTACACCCCGCGCATCCAGCGCGGCCCTCGGAAGCCCGCGCGCGCGTGCAGCATCCGGTGGTTGTCGTAGAGCAGCCAGTCGCCGGGCTGGAGCGCCACGCGGTAGTGGTGGCGAGGGTCTCGCACGAGCCGCACGAAGCGATCGTGCGCGCGGTAGAACTCATCGAGCGACTCGAAGGGGAGCCGGTGCGGCGCGAGCGTGAAGTACGACATCCGCACCTGGAAGCGCTCGCCCTCGACCGTGACGAGGGGCGCGTCGACGATCCGCTCGAAGTGCCTCTGCTTGCGGAGAAAGCGCACCGGCACCGTGCGCAGGAGCTCGGCGGCGCGGGCGTCGAGCGAGGCGAGGTACCGCCACGCGGCGAGCGCGTCGGCCACCAGGTTCTCTCCCCCCTCGTCGGCGACGCGCACGCACTGCAGGAGCTGGTACCGAGGGGGGTGGTCGAGGAAGGGCTGGTCGGTGTGCAGGTGCACCGGCGCGTCGGTGTAGCCGAGCTGGTCGGTGTTCGCGTTGGTGGTGTTGTCCGTGCGCAGGTCCTCCACGCGCCCGAAGTGGGTGCCGATCACGCGGAGCGAGCGGGACTGCAGGGCCTCGATGAGCGCCTCGGTCTCGGCCTCGGGGGCGGGGCGGTCTGCGCTCACGCGGCGCACCACCGCGAGCCCGTGGGCGCGCACCGCTCGGAGCGCGAGGGCGACCTCTCGTTCGAGGGAGAGCCCGCGCCGCTTGACCTCTACGGTCGCCGGGTCCGAGGGCGGCGCCGGCGCGGCGGTGCGCCCGAGCGCGTAGGCGTGAGCCCGCAGCCAGTCGAGCTCGAAGGCGCTGGCGTGCCCTCCGTGCTCCCACTCCACCTCGAGGCGGCCTTCGCGGATCGTCGCCTGACGGGGGCGGACGATGTCCGGCAGCTCGGACGAGCAGAGGGTGCGCTCCCCCGTGAGCGGGTGCCGCTCCCGGTCGCAGTTGTGCCGCAGCCAGCGGTAGTGAAAGTCGCCGTGGGTCTCGCGGTCGAAGTGCACTCGCAACCACCCCTCGTGCAGCTCCAGCAGCGGAGACCACGCCGAGAGGCTCGAAGCGGCGGCCTTCCTGCGAGCCCCTGAGGGCCGAGTGATATTCAGCATGACGAATCAGCGTCTACGATAGTAGACCTCGCTTATCTACCGCCGCCTCGGTCACCCTCGACGCGATGAACCGTCGCTGAGCCCCGCCATGGAACGCTCCACGCTCTACAGCGCCCCGGCTGCGGAGGCACCCCCCTCGTGCAGGAGGTCCGCGGCGCCTACGCCTGCGCCGCGTGCGGCTTCGACTACGTCGCCCGCTTCGCCGACGACGCTCCCGCGCAGTGAAGTGAAGTGGTCGACGCACCGCTCCCCCGCGGGGCAGCCGCCCCGCGCTGGTGATCGCCCTTCGCCACCGATCTCCGATACCCTCGGGCCACGCCATGGCCGCACGCAAGTCCACCTCTACGAAGAAGCCTGCTGAGCCCAAGAAGCCCGCGCCCGCCTCGCCCGCGCCCGCCTCCAAGCCCTTCGCGCCCGCGGGGCCGGTGCACTGGGGGTACCCCTTCACCGTGCACGTCCGCGGCGAGCGCGGGGAGCGCATCCGCGAGTTCCTCTCGCGCTTCACGTCCTTCGTTCCGGCCAGCGACCTCTCGGGCTACGGCGTCGTCGACGACCACGACACCGCCACCGCCGCCAAGGTCTTCAACCGCAACCGCCCCTGCGTCACCGCGTCGGACATCGAGCGGCAGAGCCCCGAGGGCCTCGACGAGCCCTCTCGCCTCGCGCGCCTCGACCGCGCGCTCGCGACGCCCTCCGGAGAGAACTACTCCGAGCTCCACATGCTCCTCGCCACCTGGCCCGAGGATCAGCACCCCGCCGAGGCGGAGGTCCGCGCCCTCGCCGCGCTGGAGTCGTGGCCCGCGTTCCACCGCTGCGGCGCCCATCGCACCGAGGAGGCCGCCTCGCGCGGGGACCTCACGCTCCACAAGAAGTTCGTGCGCGCCCAGGGCAGTCAAGACCTCGCGGAGAAGCTCCCCTCGGGCCTCTACGACGACACCGCGCTGCTCTACGTCGACGACCTCGACGTCTTCCTCACGCACCGCGAGGGGCTCCCGAAGGTGCGCGAGCTCAACCTCCGCGGCGTGCCCACCACCGCCCAGTGGGACGCCCTCAAGAGCACGCCCCTCGACGCCATCGCCGTGCAGCACTTCGAGATGAAGAACCCCACGGGCCTCGACACCGCCCGGTGGTGGGACGCGCCCCTCGGCCGCGGGCTGAAGTACCTCTGCGTGTACGGCGTGAAGGTCGGCCGAGACGAGCTCGCGCCCCTCACCCGCGGAGAGCCCCGCCTGCGTCACCTCAAGATGGAGAACGCGCGGCTCACCGGCGCCACCGCGGGCAAGGCCCTCGCGCAGATCGGCGCGCTGCACCCCATCGAGTCGCTCACCCTGCCCTACAACGAGCTCGGCCCCGAGGGGCTCACGGCGATGTTCTCGGGGCAGGGCTTCACCTCGCTGCGCGCGGCGGACCTGTCGGCCAACGAGGTCGGCGACGCCGGCGCCGTCGCCCTCGCCCGCAGCGAGGCGCTGGGCGCGCTGCGCTGGCTCACGCTGCGGTCGAACGCCGCCGACGCGCCCATCACCGCCGAGGGCGCGAAGGCCCTCGCCGAGGCGGCCTCGCTCCGCGACCTGCACTCGCTCTTCCTCATGGGGCAGCCCGTGCTGAGCGAGGGGGTGGCGGCGCTGCTCTCCAGCCGCGCGCTCCCGCGCCTGCGGGCGCTGAACGTCGCCTACGCCAACGCCACCTGGGGCGAGCTCATCGAGCGCCTGCGCGACGTCGAGACCGTGCCCGTCACCCACCTCGACGCGTCGAGCTGGTACGGAGGCCCCAGGCCCGACTGGAAGGCCGCGCGCTTCCTCCGCTCGGTGACGCACCTGCGCGCCGAGAGCATCGACGGCGGCGAGCTCGGGAGGTTCCTCGCGTGCGGCAACCTCGACCGCGTCGAGTCCCTGATCCTGGGAGGGATGTACGCGAACCACGACAAGGCCGCGAAGGCCCTGCGCGCCGCCGAGGCCCTGCCCAGCCTGAGGTTCCTCTCCCTCCACGGGTGGAAGATGGGCGTGCCCCAGGCCAAGGCCCTGATCGCCTCGCCCCTCATCCGCGCGCTGGAGGGTATCGACCTCATGGCGAGCGGCTACGTGAAGCCCGAGGCCGCGCAGGTCTTCCTCGACGCGGGCGTGCGCGTCGTGACCTCGCCCGAGTTCAACGAGTACGTCGCCAACGACACCCGCCTCGCCGAGCTCGCCTACGAGCCCGTCGCGGACTGACCGAGCGAGGGCGCGCTCGGTCCGGTATCTCTAGGGACTCTCACGATCAGCCCTCGGCGAAGACCCCGCGCCGCGCCTGGTCGCGCTCGATGCTGCGGAAGAGCGCGCCGAAGTTCCCCTCGCCGAAGGAGAGGTGGTTCCGGCGCTGGATCACCTCGATGAAGATCGGCCCGATGAGGTTCTTCGTGAAGATCTGCAGGAGGTACCCGTCGTCGTCTCCGTCGACGAGCACGTTCCGTCGGCGGATCTCGTCGCGGTCCTCGGTCACGCCGGGCACCCGCTCGAAGACCGTCGCGTAGTAGTCGTCGTCGATGTCGAGGGTCTCGATGGCGGCGCCCTCCATCGCAGCGAGCGACCCGAGGATGTCGTCGGTGAGGAACGCGAGGTGCTGCACCCCGGGGCCCTTGTACTCGTCGAGGTACTCGTTGATCTGCGACTTCGCCTCGTCGGCCTCGTTGATCGGGATGCAGAAGCTCCCGTCGGGCGAGCGCAGCGCGTAGCTGGTGAGCCCGGTCTTCGCCCCGCGGATGTCGAAGTACCGCACCTCGGTGAAGCCGAAGACGTCTCTGTAGAAGCCCGCCCAGCGCTGCATCGTGCCGCGCTCGACGTTGTTGGTGAGGTGGTCGATCACCGTGAAGCCCTTGGGCTCCACCCGGTCGGGAGACTCCAGCGCGACGAAGCCGAAGCGCCCCCAGCGCGCGGGGTCGTCGTAGCGGTCGACGAAGTAGATCAAGCTGTCGCCGATGCCGTAGATCGCCGGCGCGGGAGAGCTGTCGGCGTAGGCGAGGTCTCCCTCGGGCCGCGGGCGAGCGCCGCGGGAGACCGCCGTCGCGAGGGCGCGCTCGGCGTCGTCGAAGCGCCAGCCCATCGCGCAGAGGCTCGGGCCGTGCGCCCTCGCGAAGCCCCCCGCGAAGGACCCAGGCTCGCGGTTGAGCAGGAAGGTGATGTCCCCCTGGGTGTAGAGGTCCACCGCGCGCGAGGCGTGGCGCATGGTGCGCGAGAAGCCGAAGGCGATGAAGAGACGGTGCAGCGCGTCGGGGTCGGGCGAGGCGAACTCGACGAAGTCGATCCCGCGCAGGCCCGTGGGGTTGGTGTCGTCGGTGCTCACGGCTTCTCCTCGGGTCGCCAGCTCCGCCAGTACTCCGCGCGCTCGACGCCCGCGGCGGGGGCGCAGGCGCGCAAGGGGCGCCGCGCGTCGATCATCACGGCGACCTCCTCGGTGGCCCTCGCGCCCTCGGCGCGGGTGAAGGCGCTCGGCTGCGGCCCGTGGTGGATGCCCTGGGGGTGGAGCGTGAGCATCCCGGGAGCGACCCCCGCGCGGCTGAAGAACTCGCCGCGGTGGTAGAAGAGCACCTCGTCGAAATCGATGTTCGAGTGGTAGAAGGGCACGCGCAGCGCGCGGGGGTCGCCGTTCTCCAGGGGCCGCGGGAGGAAGGTGCACACCACCGCGTTCTGCATCAGCCAGGTCGAGTGCGCCGAGGGCGGGAGGTGGTAGCGGTCGGAGAGCACCGGGCGGATGTCACGCACGTTGAGGAGCGTCGGCGCGAGGGTGCCCTTCCACCCGACCACGTCGAGGGGGCAGTGGGGGTAGTAGATCGAGGTGAGCTCCCCGGCGCGGAGCACGCGGAGCTCGTACTCGCCGTCGACGGGCGCGAGGGTCGAGGGCTCGTCGGGAGATGGCACGCGGAGCACGGCCGGGTCGAAGAGGGCGTGCTGACCGAGCATCCCGCGGTCGGGGACGGTGATTTCAGAGAAGGCCTCGACCACGAGGAGCTCGGTGGGAGAGGTCGGCGCGAGCCGGTGCGCCGTGCCGCGGGGGATGAGCACGTAGTCGCCGGCCTCGTAGGGCATCGGGCCGAAGTCGGTCTCGACGCGCCCCGCGCCCGCGTGCACGAAGAGCAGCTCGTCGGCGTCGGCGTCGCGGAAGAGGTAGGGCATCGGCGACGAGAGGCGCGCGAAGGAGACGCGCAGGTCGGCGTTCTCGAGGAGAGGCGCGCGCCCGGAGAGGTAGTCGCCGTCGGCGAGCGGGAGCTCGCGGAGGTCGTAGGCGCGCGGGCGGAGCGGGCCCTCGATGCGCGACCACCCCACGGGGGCGTTGCGGCGGTAGAGGTGCGCGTAGCGGCCGGAGAAGCCGTTACGGGCGTACTCCTCCTCGACGGTGCCCTCGGGCAGGCCGACGTGGGCCTGCTGCGCCACGCGGCCGCGGACGTACGGGATCTGCATCGTGGCGGAGAGCATTGCGCCCGGGACATTGGCGAAGAAAGCGAGATGTTTCGACCGACACTGTCGACGGGTGCGACAGTGTTCCGGCGATGGACGTCACGCTGGACCAGGCCCGCGCCCTCGACGCGCTCGCGCGCCACGGCACCTTCGTCGCGGCGGCGAAGGCCCTCCGCAAGGGCCACGGCGCGGTGCTCTACGCGCTGGAGAGGCTCGAGGAGCAGACGGGGCTCACGCTCCTCGACCGCACGGGCTACCGCACGCGGCTCACCCGCGCCGGCGACGAGGTGCTGGTGCACTGCCGGAGGTTGCTGGCGGCCGAGCGCGAGCTCGTGGCGGCCTGCGGAGAGATCAAGAGCGGGTGGGAGCCCTCGCTGCGGGTGGTCTTCGACGGGGTCTACCCCGCGGAGCCCATCCTCGCGGTGATCTCGGGCCTCGCCCGCGACGGGGCGCGCACCGTGGTGCAGGTGGCGGCGGAGTTCCTCGGGGGCGTGGAGGAGCGCTTCGCGCGCGACGACGCCGACGTGATGATCACGCTCCTGCCGCCGCAGACGCCGGGGCTGGTGACGGTGAAGCTCCCGCCGTTGAAGGCGCGGCTCGTGGCCCACGAGCGCCACGCCCTCGCCGCGATGGAGCGCGTGACCCTCGCGGACCTCGACGCCCACGTGCTGGTCACGGTGCGCGGGAGCGACCCCCGGCTGCAGCTCTCCACCGTGTCGATCGAGGAGCGCTCGACGGTGCACCTGCCCGACTTCGCCTCGAAGAAGAGCGCGATCCTCCAGGGCATCGGCTACGGCTGGCTGCCCGAGCACCTCATCGCGCGGGAGCTCTCCCGCGGAGCGCTCGTGGCGCTCCCCCTGGCCCGCGGCGCGACGCACGCGTTCGAGCCGAGGCTGTGCCGCCGCGACCGCCCCCTCGGCCGCGCGACCTCGCGCCTCGTCGAGGCCCTCACCGC
>JAEYZO010000395.1 GCA_023428035.1 Pseudomonadota bacterium
GGGTCGCAGCCCGCGGAGAGAGCGATCGCGACGGCGGCGGCGGTCTTCGCCCTCACGGCGTCGGCTCCGCGATGTGGTGGACGCTCCCGTCGGCGTCGACGCGCACCCAGCCGCCGACGGTCTGCGCCACGCCCACGGTGCCCGTGCCCGAGACGACGATCTCGACGCGCCGGTTCGCCGCGTTGGCCTCGGGGGTGGTGCCCTCGACCCGCGGCACCCGGCGGCCGTAGCCGAAGGGCCGCAGCCGGTTGGGGCGCGCGCGGCGCGCGACGAGCTCCCGCTGCACCGCCACCGACCGCAGGAACGACAGGAGGAAGTTGTACCGGTCATCGCCCCGGTGGTCGGCGTGGCCCTCGATGGTCACCACCCGGTCGCGGGGCAGGCCGTGGAGGATGCGCGCGATGGCGTCGAGCACGGGCTCCGAGCGCGCGCGGATGCGGTAGGAGTTGGTGTCGAAGAAGACCTGCTCCTCGATCACGATGCGCCCTTCGCGCACCTCGACGAGGCCCTGGTCGGGGCAGCCGTCCTCGTCGTCGACGCCGTTGACCACCTCGGGCTCGTTGGGGCAGCGGTCGAGGGGGTCTGAGATCCCGTCGCGGTCGTTGTCGGGGTCGGGGCAGCCGTCGTCGTCCTCGAACCCGTCGCGGTCTTCGGGCCCGTCGGGGCAGCGGTCGACGAGGTCGTGCACCTGGTCTCCGTCGCGGTCGGGCTCGGGGCAGCCGTCGCCGTTCACGTCGGGCACCGAGGGGCCCACGATCAAGGGGCACGCGGGCACCGGGAGCGGCGGAGGCGGGGGCGGCGGCGGGGGCGGTGGGGGTAGGGCTTCGGGTCGGTGCGGGTTCAGCGTGAGGCTCAGGCCGAAGGAGGCGAGGTGCGCGTCGCCGGGGTAGGCCTGCGCGTCGGTCTGCGGCAACCACGACCAGCCCACGAAGGGCCCGAGGTCGACGGGCCCCGCGGCGAAGGCCCACCCGACGCGGGCGCGCACCGAGGGCGCGATCACCCGCCCGGTCACTCCGAGTCCGCCGTCGACCTCGACCCAGAGGCGCTCGTTGCCGCGGGTGTGGCAGTAGCCCATCGGGCGCAGCCGCAGACCGAGGTCGGCCCAGCCGTAGCCGCCGCCCGAGAGGCTCGGGATCGCGCCGCCGGGTTGGACCTCGTCGCCCTGGGCGAGGCCCGTGAAGCCCACGGTCGCGGTGAGCCCGAGTCGCGGCGCGAAGGCCCACTCCGCGCCGAGGGAGGCGCCCCCGCCCACGGAGTAGACCTCGGACTGCCACCCCGTCAGGGGCACGGCGGCGGAGCCCTCGAGGCGGGCCCGCAATTGGGCGAGCGCGGCGGTCGGGGGGAGCGTGGCGACCGCGAGGGCCGCGGCGGTGAGGGTCGCGCGTCGCATCGGAGGGCGCGGCGCGAAACGCCGCAGACGATGATTGCCGCCGGGCGCCGCGAGAGGTCAAAAGACCCGCAACGCTTGGGCGCCGCGGGACGTCGGCGATTGCGGGTACGCGTCGGCCGCTGCTAGCTTCGCGCCGTGCCAGCGCCCCCCCATGACCTCCGCGCCGACCCCGTGGGCTCGTACCCCGAGGAGTGGGTCGCGGCCTGCGCCGCCATCGGAGAGCGGCCCTTCCGCGCGCGGCAGGTGTTTCGTTGGATCCACACGCGCTCGGTGGCCGACCCGGCGCAGATGACCGACCTCGCGCGCTCGCTGCGCGACAAGCTCGCGGGCTGGGAGCTCGCGATGCCCGCGGCCATCGAGCGGGTGCACCGCGCCGCCGACGACACCCGCAAGGTGCTGGTGGGCTTCCCCGCGAGCGGCAGGCCCGGCACCGTCGAGACCGTGCTCATCCCGCCGATGCCGGGTGAAGACGACGACGACGAAGAGCCCGAGCCCCTCGCGCCGGGCCTGCGCGTGGCCGCGCGTCGGGTGACCCAGTGCATCTCGTCGCAGGTGGGCTGCGCGATGGGCTGCGTCTTCTGCGCGTCGGGGGTCGCGGGCCTGAAGCGCCACCTCACCGCGGGCGAGATCGTCGCCCAGGTGCTCCTCGGGAGGACCCTGCTGGATGAGGGCGAGGCGATCCGCAACGTGGTGCTGATGGGCATGGGCGAGCCCCTGCACAACTACGAAGCCGTCGCGCGCGCGCTGCGCCTGCTCACGCACCGCGACGGCCTCGACCTCTCGACGCGTCGGGTGACCGTGAGCACCTCGGGGCTGGTGCCCGAGATCGACCGGCTCGGGGCCGACTTCAACGGAGAGGTCGCGCTCGCCGTGTCGCTCCACGCGCCCACCGACGAGCTCCGCTCGCGCCTGATGCCGATCAACCGCCGGTATCCCCTCGATGAGCTGATGGCGGCGCTGCGGCGCTACCCCCTCGCGCGCCGCCGCCGCATCACCATCGAGTACACGCTGATCGACGGCGTGAACGACTCCGCCGCGCACGCCAAGGCCCTCGCGTCGCTGCTCAGGGGTCTCCCGACGAAGGTGAACCTCATCCCGATGAACCCCGTCGACGGCGCGCCCTACCGCTCGCCCTCCCGCGACGCGGTGCTGGAGTTCCAGACGCGCCTGCGCGACGCGGGCTACGCGGTGTTCGTGCGCAAGACCCGGGGCGACGACATCGACGCCGCGTGCGGGCAGCTCGCGCTCAAGGGCGCCGCGCCGGTGAAGCGCGCGCTGCCGGTGTTCGACGGGGCGGGGCATGGCTGACCCCCGCGACGACCGCCGCTCGCGCCTGCCGCCGGAGCCCGAGGAGCCGTCGCCCGCGGAGCGCCGCGTGAGGGCGGTGCTCACGGTGCTCGTGGCGCTGCTCGCGGCGATGCTGGTGGTGGCGGAGATGAGCCCCGGGGCCAAGGGCACGCTCCCGTACTACGAGTTCAAGAACCGGGTGCGGGCGGGTCGCGTGGCCGAGGTGCTCATCGGCGAGTCGGTGATCCGAGGGCGCTTCCAGGGCACGGACACCCAGAACGCTCCCTCCGCGGGGCCCTTCTCGCGCGGCCCCCGCATGGACTTCGAGACCGTGCGCGTGGCCGACCCGCAGCTCGTTCCCTTGTTGGAGGAGAAGGGCGTGCACTACGCGGGGCTCCCCGAGGGTCGCTCGGCGGTCCCGCTGATGGTGTGGGGCTTCATGCTCCTGGGGCTGGTGCTGCTCGGGCGCTCGCTCTTTCGGCGCTTTCAGAACCAGACCGGGAGCGTGCTGGCCTTCGGCCGCTCGAAGGGCAAGGTCGTCGGCGAGAACGAGGTGTCGGTGCGCTTCTCCGACGTCGCGGGCGTCGATGAGGCGAAGGCCGAGCTCGAGGAGGTGGTGGAGTTCCTCAAGAGCCCGGAGAAGTTCACCCGCATCGGGGCGCGGATCCCGAAGGGGGTGCTTCTCGTGGGGCCTCCGGGCACGGGCAAGACCCTGCTCGCCAAGGCCGTGGCGGGGGAGGCGGGGGTGGCCTTCTTCTCGCTGTCGGGCAGCGAGTTCGTCGAGATGTTCGTGGGCGTCGGCGCCGCGCGGGTGAGGGACCTCTTCGAGAACGCGAAGACCAACGCGCCCTGCATCGTGTTCATCGACGAGCTCGACGCGCTCGGCCGCTCCCGCGGCGCCAACGTACTCGGCACCAACGAGGAGCGCGAGCAGACCCTCAACCAGCTCCTCGTCGAGATGGACGGCTTCGAGTCGAACAAGGGGGTGATCCTGCTGGCGGCGACGAACCGCCCTGAGATCCTCGACCCCGCGCTGCTCCGTCCGGGGCGCTTCGACCGGCAGGTGCTGGTGGATCGCCCCGACCGCAAGGGCCGCGAGGCGATCCTGAAGGTGCACGCGCGGCAGGTGAAGCTCGCGCCCGAGGTCGACATGGCCGAGGTCGCGTCGCGCACTCCCGGCTTCGCGGGCGCCGACCTCGCCAACGTCATCAACGAGGCCGCGCTCCTCGCGGCGCGGCACGACAAGGAGACGGTCTCTCGCGGCGACATCGAGGAGGCCATCGAGCGGGTGAGCGCGGGGCTGGAGCGCAAATCACGGATCATCTCGCCCGAGGAGAAGCGACGCGTGGCGCACCACGAGGTGGGGCACGCCATCGTGGGCGAGCTCATCCCTGGCGGGAGCCACGTCGCGAAGATCTCGGTGGTGCCCCGCGGGATGGCCGCGCTCGGGTACACCATGAAGCTCCCGACCGAGGACCGTTACCTGATGACGGAGTCGGAGATCGAGGCTCAGCTCGCGGGCCTGTTGGGTGGGCGCGTGGCGGAGCAGATCGTGTTCGGCGAGGTGTCGACGGGGGCGGGCAACGACCTCGCGAAGGCGACGGAGCTCGCGCGGGCGATGGTGGTCGACTACGGGATGTCGCCCGCGATCGGGCCGGTGACGCTGGGGCACGAGCGGCCGTCGCCCTTCCTCGCCGGGGCCGAGGGCTCACGGATGCGAGAGCACGGCGACTCGCTCGCCGACGTGGTGGATCAGGAGGTCAAGCGCATCGTGGAGCAGGCCGAGCGGCGCGCGCGGGTGCTGCTGGAGGAGCACCGCGAGTCGCTGGAGCGCATCGCGCAGGCGCTGATCGAGCGGGAGTACCTCGACGGGGACGAGTTCCGTGCGATGCTGGGGGTCCCCACGACGCCCGAGACGCGCAAAGACGCCGTGGTGATCGCCGGGGAGTGACGGGCGCGGGCGGAGGTGCCGCTCGCGCTCGGGTTGCATCTACGCGAGGAGGGCGCGCGTCGGGCGGCGCCAGGAGGACGGACCGTGCACGACGCGCCGCTCATCTCGACCATCGCGGTGGCCTTCACCGCGGCGTGGGCCCTGGGGTTGCTGGCGCAGCGCGTGGGGCTGTCGCCCATCGTGGGGTACCTCACGGCGGGGGTGCTGATCGGGCCCCACACCCCGGGCTTCGTGGGGGACGTGCACCTCGCGCAGCAGCTCGCCGAGGTGGGGGTGATCCTGCTGATGTTCGGGGTCGGGCTGCACTTCCAGGTGAAGGACCTCCTGGCGGTGAAGGGCGTCGCGGTGCCCGGGGCGGTGGGGCAGAGCCTGGCGGCGACGGTGGCCGCGGTGGTGGTGTTCTCGGCCCTGGGGATGCCCCCGCGCACGGGGGTGGTGATCGGCCTGGCGATGTCCGTCGCGAGCACCGTGGTGCTCATGCGCGTGCTGATGGACGCCGACGCGATGAGCTCTCCCCAGGGCCACGCCGCCGTGGGCTGGCTCATCGTGGAGGACATCTTCACCATCGTGCTGCTGGTGGTCATCCCCCTGCTCGGCGACGGCTCCGCCGGGGGCTCGCTCTGGGCCGCGCTCGGGATCGCCCTCCTCAAGCTGGTCGCGCTGATCGCGCTGGTGCTGGCGGTGGGCGCGCGGGCGGTGCCCTGGGTGCTCACGCGCGTGGCCCGGCTGCGCTCCCGCGAGCTCTTCACCCTCACGGTGCTGGTGTTCTCCATCGCCATCGCCGCGGGCGCGTACCGCTTCTTCGGCGCGTCGATGGCGCTGGGGGCCTTCCTCGCGGGCACGGTGGTGGCGCAGTCGCCGGTGAGCCACCAGGCCGCGGCCGACGCGCTCCCCATGCGCGACGCCTTCGCGGTGCTGTTCTTCGTCTCCGTGGGGATGCTCTTCGACCCGGCGTTCATCCTCCGTGAGCCCGGGCTGATCGCCGCCGCGCTGGGGATCATCCTGCTCGTGAAGCCCCTGTCGGCGCTGCTCATCGTGGTGCTCCTGGGGCACTCGGCGCGCACGGCGCTCACCGTCGCCCTGGGCCTGTCTCAGATCGGCGAGTTCTCGTTCATCCTCTCCGACGTGGCGCGCCGGCACGGGCTGATGTCCGACGCGGGGCACAACATGCTCGTCGCGGCGGCGATCCTCTCGATCACGGTGAACCCGCTGGCGTTCCGCGCGCTGCCGAGGATCGAGGCGTGGCTGCGCGCGCGGCCGCGGCTGTGGGCGCTGCTCAACCGCCGCGCCATCCGTCGGGCGGAGCGGACGAACCGCGGCGCGGCCGAGTCGCTCCACAGCGACCCCGACGCGCCCCTGGCCGTGGTGGTGGGCTTCGGCCCCGTGGGCCGCTCGGTGCACCGCCTGCTGCGCGACGCGGGGATGACCACGGTGGTGGTGGACCTGAACCTCGACGTGGTCTCGGGCCTGACCTCGCAGGGGCAGCCGGCGATCTTCGGCGACGCCTCGCACGAGGGCATCCTCACGCAGGCCGGGGTGAAGCGCGCCTCGCACGTGGTGCTGACCATCCCCCACGCCGCCGACCGCGCCGCCATCGTCGCCGCCGTGCAGGACCTGAACCCCCGCGCGCGCATGCTGGTGCGCGCCCACTACCTCAGCGAGCGCGAGGAGCTGGAGCGCGCGGGCGTCGCCGCGGCGGTGTTCGAGGAGGCCGAGGCCGCGGTGGGGCTCGCGCGGCTCGTCCTCAGCGACACGGGGGTGCGCCACGAGGCGGCGGAGCTGAAGGTGCGCGACCTGCGGCTGCAGCTCGTGCGGGAGAACATGGCGAACATCCGCACCCAGCGCGTGCGGAGCGTGATGGTCCCCTGGGGCCGCGTGTGGCGGCTGCCCGCGTCGGCGAGCCACGCCGAGGTGCTCCGGCAGATCTCGCAGAAGCGCTTCTCGCGCTGGCCCGTGGTGCGGGTCTCGACGGGCGAGGTGCTGGGCTACCTCCTGGCCCGCGACCTCATCGCCGTGGCCGCTACCGCCGAGGACTGGCAGCGCCTCGTGCGCCCGCTCCAGGTGGTGCGCCCCGACGACGACGTCGAGTCGACCCTGCTCTGGATGCAGGACGAGGGCGTGACCGTGAGCCTGGTCGCGCACGAGGGCGTGCCGGTCGGGCTCATCACCCTCGAAGACATCCTCGAGCAGGTCGTAGGCCGCATCGAGGACGAGTACCCCCACGAGGCCAAGGTCACCCTCACCGACGCGCTGCGCTCGGGGGCCATCGTCATGGAGCTCCAGGGCCGCACCCGAGAGGAGGTGATCCGCGAGCTCGCGGCCGCCCTGCCGCCGGGGTCTATCCCGCCCGACGCCGACGTGGCCGAGCGGGCCCTGGCGCGGGAGGTCGAGGTCTCGACCGACCTGGGCGTCGGCGTCGCGCTCCCCCACGCGCGGGTCGCCGGGCTCGCCGCGCCGCGGGCGGTGTTCGGCCGCTCGTCCGAGGGCGTGCGCTTCTCCGCCGACTCAGACTCGCTCGTGCACCTGCTGCTCCTCCTCGTGACGCCGGCCGAGGAGCCCGAGGCGCAGATCGCCCTGCTGGGCCAGGCCGCGAGCGCGGTGCGCGACGCCTCGTGGCGCGACCGCCTCCGCGGCGC
>JAEYZO010000011.1 GCA_023428035.1 Pseudomonadota bacterium
GGGGTGCGGGCCAGCGCCCCGGCGCGCGCCGTTGGAGAGGGGCGGGGGGGGAGGGCCCACGCTTCGGCTCTCCCATCGACAGAGGCGAGGGGTGGAGGCCCACCCCATGACCCCCGACCCCCTCGCCGAAGAGGCCGCGCTCGCCCGCGGCGGCAGCGAACTCAGCGCGGGGCGGCTCCTCCTGCGCGTGGGCTTCCACACCGTGCTCCTCGTGGCGATGCCCTTCATCGTCGGGGGCGTCACTGGGTTCTTCGCCGAGGTCTCTCGGGTCAGCGAGACCCTCGCCGCCCTCGTGCGCTTCTCGGCCACGCTGCTCCTGCCCGTGCTGGTGATCCAGCTCGTGGCCATCTCCGTGAAGGTCTCGCGCGAGCGAAAGGCCCTCGCCGTCGACGGCCCGCTGCCGCCCCTCGCGACGCTGCGCGCGCTCGACCGCCACGTGCGCGTGCTCACCGACAAGGGCCTCGGGATGTTCTTCGGCGCCCTCCTCGCCCTGGTGCTCGCCCTGGGCTTCAAGTTCGCCGAGCTCGGGATCATCGCCGTCCTCGGCCTGTCGCTCCTCTACGTGGTGAGCGCCATGGGAATCCTGATGAGCACCTTCGTGGTCGCGCGCTTCGAGGAGCGCCTCGCCACCCGCGGGGGGACCATCGGCCGAGAGTTCATCCCCGTGGTGGTCGAGAGCGGAGAGAGCGTCGAGGAGAGCTTTCACCTCGAGCGCGTGCCCGTGCCTCCCGGGTTCACCCTGCGTATCCACCAGCAGCTCCCCGCGAGGCTCGCCACCGAGAGCCGCCACGTCGTCGGCGCCGACGTCTCGATGCAGCGGGTGACCGTCACCCGCGCCCTGCGCCGTACGCCCCGCGGAGACTGGCGCATCGGGCCCGCCGACGTGGTGTACAGCGACCTCTTCGGGCTCACCCGGGTGTCTGTCGCCCAGGCCGCGAGCGCGCGCTTGAAGGTGCTCCCGAGGCTGTACCCCGTGGTGGTGGCCGAGGCGCCGCGGTCCTACGCCAAGGAAGAGGGCTCCCTCACGATCCTGCGCAAGATGCCCACGGAGGACTGGTTCCGCTTTCGCGACTACCTCCCCGGCGACGACACCCGGCGCATCCAGTGGAAGCTCTCGGTGAAGCTCGGACGTCTCCAGGTGCGCCTTCCCGAGACGGTGCCGGTGGCGCGGCGCAAGGTGCGGCTGGTGCTCGACAACTTCGTGCCCGCGGGATGGGCCGTGGGCGAAGAGGCCGAGCTGGTCATCGGCGACGCCCTCGACCGCCTGGTGGAACTCTGGCTCTCCCTCGCGCGGGCGCTCAGCGAGCGCGGCGAGGAGGTGCTGCTGGTGCTCCCCACGGGTGACCCGATGGCGCCCTTCGACGAGCACCCCTGCAAGCGCGGGATGCAGTCTCGCCTGCGCGAGCTCGGCGCGCGGGTGCGCTGGCAGTCGCTCACCGACTTCACCCACGCGGGAGCGCTCTTGGAGAAGGACCAGTCGATGACGGTGGTGACCGCGCGCTTCGTGCCGCTGCCGGGCCTCCCGCCGCCGATGGGTGCGACCCTGACGTGGGTGTTCCTGCCCATCGCCGACGCGCTGCCGGGGCCCGTGCCCGGGGTCGAGCAC
Source organism: Pseudomonadota bacterium (assembly GCA_023428035.1). Taxonomy (GTDB): domain Bacteria; phylum Myxococcota_A; class Polyangia; order Polyangiales; genus JAEYZO01. The sequence continues at coordinate 1,607 of JAEYZO010000011.1, forward strand.
GCGACGCTGAAGGGCGCGTTCATGAACCACTTCGACGCGGGGGCCGAGGAGAACGCGACCTTCTTGTCCTTCCGTCGGGCGAAGCTGCGGAGACGTCTCGAGACCCTGCGTCAGTCGATGGAGCGCTACACCACCGAGGGCTCGGCCCTGGTCGAGGCCACCCTGCGCGCGCGGGGCGAGCCCTTCTACAAGGTGCGCCGCAGCGGCGCGGCCTACATGCTCGAGGGCTGATGGACGCGCCTCGCCCCGAGATGCTCCTCCCCCCGTGGCTCAGCGCCGGCACGCCGAAGGTGCCGCTGCGCGAGGCCATCACCCGCGCGAAGGGCTTGCTCGCTTCGTACTGGCTGTTCCTGGTGTCGGGCTACGTGGCGCTGGTGGGGGCGGGCTTCTACTACTGGGCCGACCCGAAGCTCCTCTGGGGCCTCGCGCTGGTGATCGTGATGAGCACGCTCGGCGTGGCGCTGGGCAACGTCACGGCCATGCTCCGCGTGCGCGCGTGGATCATCCAGGTGGCGGTCTGGGGCTCGCTCATCGCGTCGTGCACGAGCGCGCTGGTGCTAGGGCCCGTGGTGGCGCTGTCGCTGGTGAGCTTCCTCACGGGGCTCGGGTGCGGGCACATGGCGCTTCAGCGGGGCTCGCTCCTCGGAACGCTCTGGGTGCCCACGGTGGGGTGGGCCACGGCGATCCTCACGGTGCTGGAGCACAACGGGCGCCTCGCGACCTGGCGCGCGGGAGACAAGAGCGGCGTGTGGCAGCCCGTGACGCTGGGGCTGCTGCTGGCCTTCATCACCTTGTTCTTCTTCTTCCTCGCGGGGCAGGAGCGCTACCACGGCCGCGTGTGGATCGCGGGCGGCTCCACCGGCGCGACCTCGGTGAGCTGGCGCCGCGCCGAGGGGGGGCTGCGCCTCCGCGTGCGAGGGGTCATCGCCATCGCGCTCACGGCGGTGCTGGTGAGTGGGGCGGTGGCGGTGGTGGGGCCGTACCTGTGGCGCACCCCGCCCCCGCAGCGGAGCGGG
>JAEYZO010000037.1 GCA_023428035.1 Pseudomonadota bacterium
GCATCACCTCGCGCACCACCACGTCGGGGACCTCGATCGCGTCTCCGCCCGGGTCGACGGGGAGCGCGTAGGCGGGCGCGCCCTCGGCGCCGTCGGGTCCCGCGAGGAAGACCGCTTGCGTCGCGGCCGCGGTGACGAGCTCGCTCCACGAGAGGTCGCGCGCGCCCATCGCGGTGGGCGTGAGGCGCAGCGAGCCGTGGGAGAAATCCGTGGCGAACCACTGGCCTTCGCCGGGGGTGGCGAAGCGGCGTTGCAGGGCGGTGCGAGCGTCTCCGAAGCGGAGCACGTCGGCGCGCACGGCCACGGGCGAGCCGTGGCGGCGGAGGTAGACCGACCAGGGGTTGCCGTCTCCGGGGACCTCGGTGCTCGCGGCGGCGGAGAGCGAGAGGGTGCGCGCGGTGGCGGGGGCCTCACGCAGCACGGGGTCGTCGCCGCCTCCGGGGACCATCACGGCCTCGGCGTCGGCGACGGGGCAGCGGGCGAGGTCGGCGGTGGAGCGCACGCGCACGGTGTTGCCCTGGGCCTGCGGCTCGAAGCGGAGCACGGTGCTGCCTTCTCCGAGGCGCGTGACGCAGGGGCGGAGCGAGAGGGTCTCGACGGAGTCACCGCGGCGGGCGACGACCTCGAGGTCGGCGGCGAGACGTCCCGTAGGGGCGCCGAGGTCACGGAAGAACTCCGCGACGTCGCGCGCCCCCGGGGTGAGGGGGCGGAGGTTCGCGGGCACCTCGGCGCCGCGCGCGCGCGCGGCGTAGGCGCACTCGGGAGAGGGCTCGAAGCGAGCGCCGGGGCCCGCGGTGGCGTGGGTGCTGGGTCGGGCTCCCGAGGCGGTGGGGCGAAAGCACGGGGCGCTCTGCGCGAGGGCGGCGGGGGCCGCGAGGCAGAGGCTCAGCGCGAGGAGTGAGGGCGATCGCATGGGCGCCGCGGCGATAGCGCAGCCGGGCGCGGGAGGGCCAATGATCGGCGGAGCGGGGGCGTCGGTCAGGTGCCGCCGGGCTGGCGGGTGAGGTTCCACTCGAGGGCGCGGTCGATGTAGCCCGGCGCGGTGGCGGTGTAGACCCGCGCTCCGCCCTCGCCGGTGCCGCCGATGACGAAGTCGCCCACGCCGTCGCCGCCGGTGTCGGCGAGGTCGGCCTCGAAGCCCGAGACCGCGTCGTAGAAGCCCGTCGGCGTCGCCACCGGCATGGGGGGCAGCCGCAGCCGGGTGCCGTCGATCACGCCGGTGCCTCGCCACTGCGTGCCCAGCGTCGGGAAGGTCGCCGTCACCTGCACCAGGCCGCCGATGTCGGAGTTCAGCGTGAGGATCGCCTCCAGCGGCTGCCCCGACCCGCCCGTGGTGCCCGGCGTGGGCGGGGTGTACGTGAGGCGGTAGTTGCCCTGCACGCGCAGCGCGGGGGTGTTCACCGTCTGCCACGTGAGCTCGATGCGCTCGGTGGTGCGCCGCTCGGCCTCCGACTCGAAGCCCGCGTCGACCACGACCCGGTAGGGCCCGTTGAAGAGCAGGGGTGACTGCGGCGTGAGGCTCATGCGACGTCCGTCGACGGCGACGTTCACGAGCACGGCGCTGTTGTCGGGGGCGAGCAGGCGCACCCGCGCGAGGTTGTCTCCGCGGTCGTGCACGGGCTGCGAGAACACCAGGGTGAAGGGCGTGGTGGTCGCGGCCCTGCGCTGCGCCGAGGGCAGCTCGGTCATGAGGTAGAAGTCCCGGCCCGTGAGCTCGGCGACGAAGCTCGCGAGGCCCTCCTGCTGCGCGGCCGAGAGGCTGGCGCCGATCCACTGGACCATCGCGCCCACCGCGCCGACGAGGGAGCGCTCTTGCCCCATGCGGAGCCAGCCCGCGTGGCGGTACGCGCCCCGGAGCGCCGCGGGGTCGGCGGGTCGCATGTCGCCGATGCCCATGGGCACGAGCTCGCGGCTCGTGGTGAGCGGCAGCGTGTGGCAGCGGCCGCAGTGCTCGCGGAACACCGGCTCGGCGTCGCGCGCGGTGGGGGACATCCTCCCGTCGCGCTCGGTGACGCTGTTCGCGGGGGGCGGCGGGGCGATGGAAGCGAGGTACGCGCCGAGGCCCTGGGCGTCTTCGGTGCTGGGCCGGTCGACGCCCACTTTGCGCATCGCGGTGTAGGCCATGTTCAAGACGTCGGAGCCGTAGCCGTCGACGCCGAGGGGAGAGGTCCCCTCGAGCTGCACGAAGGCCCGCGGGGCGAAGCGGCGAGAGGGGTCGCGCACGGCGGGCCACGCGACGTTGTCGGTGAGCCCGTCGGCGTGGCACGAGCTGCACGACCAGGTGTCCCCCGCGAGGGTGCCGCCGTCGTGACCGGCGCTGCGCTGCCCGGGGCCGGTGAAGAAGCTCTGCCCGCGCGCGACGGCGGCGGGGCGCGGGTCTCGGCCGAGGGCCATGGAGGTCGTCGCGACGCGGCCGCTGGTCACGTTGCGCACGACGGTGAGCTGCTGCGACTGGTGGCCGAAGACCCACGCGTTGCCGTCGGGGCCCACGGCGAGGGAGCGCGGTCGGCCCGGCGTCGAGAAGCGCTCCTGCTCGACGAGGGTGGCGGCGTCGAAGCGCATCGCGATGTCGTTGGCCTCGGAGAGCACCCAGAGGGAGTTCTCGTGCGCGGCGAGGCCGAAGAGGCTCACCGCGCGGCGGTCGTTGAGGGGGGTGACGCGCACGCCGGCGTCGTTGACCGCGCCCGCGTCGGGGTCCGGGGCGCCCGCGTCGGAGCCGGGGGAGGGCACCGGCGCGCGCATGCCCGGGGTGGAGCGGGTGATGTCCTGCTCCATGGTCTGCGAGATCGCGCCGGCGGCGCCGACGTTGTAGGCCGCGAGGGTGTGCTGAAAGCTCCTGCCGTTCTCGTCGTTGAGGTCGGCGGTGTTGTTCGCTCGCACCGCGGCGACGTAGAGGGTGTTGCCGTCGGGGGAGACGGCGAGGCCCCCGAGGGTGGTGCCCACCTGGTGGATGGCGCGGGTGACGCGGCGGGTGGTGAGGTCGACCTCGGAGACGTCGGCGCCGGCGACGTCGTCGGTGATTCGCTCGGCGCCGAGGCCGGTGCGGCGACCGGCGACGTAGAGCCGGGTGCCCGCGGGGTTGAGCGCGAGGAAGGTCGGGTCGACGCCGACGGTGAGCCGGTCGGTGACCTCGAGGTCGACGAGGTTCACGAAGGCCACCTGGCGGTCGCTCGGGAGGGCGACGACGGCGACGCGGCCGTCGGAGGTGACCACGAGGTCCGAGGGTTCGTCGCCGACCCAGATGGAGCGGATCGCGCGGCGGCTCTCGGTGTCGACGACGGTGAGGGAGTCGTCTCCGCGGCAGGCCACGAGCACGCGGTTGGCGTCGGGGATGCGCGCGACGGCGACGGGCCACCCGCCGACGGTGACGCTGTAGCGCGGGGTGAGGGTCGCGCCGTCGACGTTGAGGAGCTCGGGGCGCAGCGTCGAGGCGACCCAGAGGGTCTGCCCGTCGACCTGCACTGCGCGGGTCGGGAAGTAGTTGTGGTTGTGGAATCGCAGGGTAGAGGGGTCGACGACGGTGAGGGTGACGAGGTTGCCGAGCGCGTCGCGGAAGCGGTGCTCGCCGATGGTGTGGGGGACGAAGGCCGGGCGGCTCGACGCGGCGTCGGTGAAGATGGCGTTGCGGTTGGCGGCGGGGGCTGAGAGCAGGGCCCAGGTACCCTCCGCGGGGAGCCAGAAGGTCGAGCCGATGGGGAAGCGCAGCCGGTCGGCGTCGACGGGCCCGGTGGGCGCGTCGGGCCCCGCGTCGACCCCGGTGTCTACCGAGACGTCGCGGGGGCCGGCGTCGGCGCCGGCGTCTCGGGGCGGGGCTGGGGGGTCGCTGCTGCACCCGTAGACGACGGCGAGCGCGAGGGGGGCGAAGCGGAGGGTGAGCGTGCGCATCGTGCGGCTCCGTGGGGGGGGGTGTTGGGG
>JAEYZO010000092.1 GCA_023428035.1 Pseudomonadota bacterium
CGACGGGGGTTGTCTGCGGGGCGGGCGCGCTCGCGTCGGCGACCTCGGAGGGCGCGAAGGTCATCTCGCTCGCCCCGGCGTCGGTCGAGACCTCGGTGGGCGGCGGGGTGAGCGGCGTGGTCGACTCGTGGCGCTCGACCGGCGGGTGCGACGGAGACGGCGCGGGCGGGTCTCCGCGGCGCAGCAGGAACGACACGCCGCCGACCACGGCGACGGTGCCCAGGAGGCCGATCGCGACGAGGGTGGGCGTGCGCGGCCCCCGGCCGCTCGCGGCGGGAGCGAGCTCGGGGTCAGTGATCGGCGGGCCCGGCGGGAGGTCGCGAGGGATCTCGAGGTTGAGCGAGGCGAGCGACTCGCCCGAGGCCTCGGCGCGGGGGATCTCGAGGTCCACCGACGAGGGGTTGCTGTGCGCTCGGTGCGTCGGGCGGCTGAGGGGCACCGGGGCGACGGAGGCGGGCTCGCGCAGGAGCGCGAGGAGCGACTCGACCGCGGTGCCAGCCTCGGGAAAGCGGTTCACGGGGTCACGGTCGACGCAGCGCTCGAACCACGCGTCGAAGCCCTCGGGCAGGGTGAGCTCGGCGCCGTAGGAGGCCGCGCGAACCGACGCGGGCTCCATCGGGTCCATCAGCAGCTCACACATCTGCTGCATGATCGACGGGGCCGCGGCGTGGGCCGTCTTCCAGTAGATCTGCCCGGTGAGGAGCGTGAAGGCGAGGAGCCCGAGCGCCCACACGTCGGTGGCCGGGGTGATCTGCCCGTCGGCCTGGGTCTGCTCCGGGGCCATCCAGCGCGGCGAGCCCACGGCCTGCGTGCCGTTGCCGTTGGTGGAGCTCTCCTGCACGAGCTTGGCGAGGCCGAAGTCGAGCACCTTCACGGTGAAGGGCACCCCCGCGCGCCGCGGCGTCGCGAGGAAGATGTTCTCGGGCTTGAGGTCACGGTGCACCAGGCCCATCGCGTGCGCCGCGGCGAGGGCGTGGCCGAGCTGCGCGAAGATCTCGTGGCAGTCGGCCTGGTCGAAGCGCCCGCGCTCGTGGAGGGCGGTCTTCAGGTCGACGCCCTGCAAGAGCTCCATGACGATCCACGGGGCGTTGCGCGTCTCGTCGACGCCCGCGGCGACCATCTCGACGATGTGGTCCGAGTCCACCGCGGCGGTGGCGCGGGCCTCTTGCACGAAGCGCTGGCGGGTGCGCTCGTCGCCCTCGTACTGGGCGTGCATGACCTTCAGCGCGCGGCGCTTGCCCGTGCTGAGCTGCACGGCCTCGTAGACCGTGCCCATCCCGCCCGCGGCGAGGCGGCGGAGCACCTTGAAGTCCCGCCCGATCTCCTCGCCGGGTCTGAGCGTTTCGGCCATGGAAGGGGGTGCGCTCCTGAAAGAATGGGCCACGGCGGTTATCTCCCGCGAGCGTGGGGTGTCAACCGTCGCGGCGACCACGGTACCGCTCCGTGCGGCAGAACGCTCACTTGACACCCCCCGCCCCGACGGACGACCTCGATCGTATGTGGAGGCGATCTTCGGCCGTGGTGGCGGCCGGCTTTGCTGTGGCCTGCGCGGCCTCTCCGGCCCTCGCCCAGGACGCGGTGCACTCCCGCGGCACGCGCGTCGCGGCCACGGCGAGCACGGGCACCCCGAGCGACCAGTTCAACCCCCGGGTGGGTCGGGTCACCAACGGCTTCTTCTACCGCAACGCGACGGTGGCCCGGGTGAACCCCCTGGGGCTCTTCAACGACCTGCGCGTGGGCCTGCGCCAGCGGGTCTTCGACGCGCCGGCCCTGCCGCTCGTGCTGCGCAACACCTACTTCGCCGCGGGGCTGAGCCTCGCGGCCTCGCCGGCCTTCGTGCGCCCGGGCTTCTTCGTGGAGTTCTCCCCCCTGGCGCTGGTGGTGCTGCAGGCGAGCGTCGAGCGCGTCGAGTGGTTCGGCACCTTCAACTACCTGCAGACCTTCCCGAGCGCGAACGCGAACTTCTCCGACGCGGAGATCAGCCGGAGGGGAGAGACCAACGCGCGCGGCATCGGGAGCTGGATGCTCTCCTTCGGCGGCACGCTCCAGGCTCGCGTGGGCTCCCTCGCGATCCGAACGAACACCCGCGCCGTGTGGCAGGAGGTCGCCGCGAACGGGGTCAGCGACCCGGTCTTCTACGACATCTTCCACGACGCGATGGTGCCCAACGGGGGGTGGATGATCGCCAACGACACCGACCTCATCGCGCAGGCGACGGACCTGGGCTTGAACATCGGCCTGCGCTTCTCGCTCCTCGCGCCGCTGTGCGGGAGCGCGTGCTTCCCCGACTCGGGCGGCGTCGCGGCGCCGGGGGCGGGCGACGCGAACACCCCCATCACGCGCCTCGGGCCGCTCATCTCGTACACCTTCAAGGAGCGCCGGCACGGGTACTTCAACGCGCCGACGGTGTTCCTCCTGGCGCAGTGGTGGCTGACCCACCGGTACCGCACCGGCGAGGGCGCCGAGAGCATCCATCAGGGGCTGCCGATGATCGTGCTGGGCTTCGCCTTCCGGGGCGACTCGTGACGCGCGGGCGGCGTGATAAGGAGTAGGGCATGGCCCTGGCTGCCCCGAGGCCCGTCGCTACCCTCGCGGTGATCGCCGCGCTGGCGGCGTGCCGCGCCGACGGAGAGCCGACCACCGCCGTCGACGCGGGGCGCGACGTGAGGGCCGTCGACGCGGTGGCGATGACCGACATCGGTCCTCGAGACGTCCCGGTGAGCGACATCGGGCCGCCCGCCGACGTCGCCGTCGCCGTCGACAGCCCGACGCCGATGGACCTCGGGGTGATCGACGCGCCGGTCGCCGACGTCGCGCGCCCCCGACCTGATGTCCCTATCGACGTCCCGCCCGAAGACGTGCCGCCGGGGCCGGTGCCGCCCGACACCGTGAGCTTCACGGGGAGCTTCAGCGCCGCGGCGGGGGAGCGCACCGAGCGGCTCACGGTGGGCGGCGCCGCTCGCGAGGTGCTGACCTACGTCCCGCGCACCCGGCCCGAGCGACCCCCGCTCCTGGTGCTCTTTCACGGCACCAACGACTCGGCCTCGGCGATCTTCTCCGAGGGCGCGGTGCGCGAGGTCTCCGACGCCAACGGGGTGATCGCCGTGGGCCCCGCGGCGCGGTTTCAGTCCACCCCCGATTGGGACCACCCCGACCAGGACGGCCGATGGTGGAGCACCTCCCCCAGCGTCGACCCGAACACCAACCCCGACCTCCTGCTGCTGCGCGCGATCATCGCCGCCGCGATCCGTGACTGGAGCGTCGACCCCGACCGCGTCTACCTGATCGGCCACTCCAACGGGGCCTTCTTCGCTCAGCTCGCGGCGATGACCCTCAACGACCGCGTCGCGGCCTGGGCGTCGTCGTCGGGCGGGCTCTGCAACTGCCGCGTGCGCCCCGACTGCGAGTTCGTCGGTGAGGGGTCGTCGTGCTCGGCCCTCGCGTCTCGCGCGGGCTGGTGCTCGTGCAGCGGCCCTGACCAGCCCGGGCCGATCAACACCCGCGGTCGGCGCCCCCCCGCGTGGATCACCCACGGCTCGAACGACGACATCGTGAGCGTGTACTACTCCTGCGCGCTGGCCTCGCGCCTCGCGGCGGCGGGCTACGAGACCCGCGTCGAGATCCGCGACGGCGCGCAGCACGTGATGCCCGACCGCTTCGCGGTGACCGTGTGGCCCTGGCTCTCGGCGCGTCGCCGGGAGTGACCCCGCGGGTGTAGCCTCCCGCGTCGATGGGCGCGAAGACGGTCTGGATCTCGGGCGCGAGCGGTCTGGTGGGGGGGCACGCGCTCGACGCGCTGCTCGAAGACGACCGCTGGGCCGCGGTGGTGTCCTTCGGGCGACGCCCCCTCCCGAGGGAGCACTCGAAGCTCACCCAGCGCGAGGTGGACTTCTCGTCCCTCGACGCGACGGGCGCGCCTCGCCCCGACGCGGCGCTCTGTTGCCTGGGCACGACGATCAAGAAGGCCGGCAGCCAGGAGGCCTTCCGCGCCGTCGACCACCACGCCGTCGTGGCCTTCGCGCGCGCCGCGAAGGACGCCGGCTCCGAGGTCTTCGCCGTGGTCACCGCGCACGGCGCCGACGCGGGCTCGATGGTCTTCTACAACCGCGTGAAGGGGGAGGTCGAAGCCGACCTGCGCGCCCTCGGCTTCGCGTCGCTGGCGATCCTCCGCCCCTCGCTGCTGCTCGGCGACCGCGCCGAGTCTCGCCCCGCCGAGCGCGTGATGATCTCGCTCTCGCGCGCCGCGGCGCCGCTGCTCAAGCCCTTCGCGGCGAGGCCCGTCGAGGCCCGCGCGGTCGGTCGCGCGCTCGTCCGCGTCGCGGCGGAGCCCCCGCCCGGCGCGAGGGTCTACCCCAACGACGAGATCATCCGCCTCGGGGAATGACCTCGGCCCTCACGGGTGTTCACGCGAGGTGGGCGACGACGCGCGCGAGACGAGCACCCTCCTCGGCACCGCGATCGGCGACGCCCTGGGCCTGCCCTACGAGGGCCTCTCGTCGAAGACCATCGCGCGGAGGCGACCGCGGCTCGACCGCTACGGGCTCTTCGCGGGGGTCGGCTGGGTCTCTGACGACACCGAGCAGAGCGCGCTCGTGGCCCTCTCGCTCCTGCGCGCCGACGGCGACCTCGACCGCTTCGTCAAGCGCTTCCGCGGGTCGCTCCTCGGGTGGTTCGCGCGGCTGCCCTGGGGCGTCGGCCTCGCGACCTTGCGCGCCTGCGCCCGCATCGCGCTCGGGCTGCGGCGCAGCGG
>JAEYZO010000196.1 GCA_023428035.1 Pseudomonadota bacterium
GGCACCAGCTGCGTCGCGGCGACCTCGGGCTGCGTCGCGGCGTGCGTGCCCGACGGGGTCGCGACGGCCCTCCCGGGCTCGATGCTGAGCGTGCGCCTGCCCCCGGGGAGCGCGCCGCGGGTGGTGAGCTCCGGCGGGCGCGAGAGCGCCTACGGCGAGGACCTCGCCCGACAGGTCGCGTGGGTGATCGCGAGGCTGCCCGCGACCTCCGCCTTCGACGCCGTGGCCTCGAGCGTCGAGGTCGTGATCTTCAACGTGACGGGCTCCCACCCGATCCTCGCGCAGCAGTCGCTGACGCTGAACGACGGCTCGCCCGCGCGCTTCGGTCGCTTCGTGACGCCCTGCGCCTCGGCGTCGAGCGAGCGCGACCGCTTCGCCGCGGGCCTGTCCCTCGGCGCGTCGCCCGCTTCGACGACCGTCGGCGCCGGCTCCGAGTGCGTGTCGGAGTACCTCGTGGCCCTGCGCGGCTCCAGCGACGCGCTCGTCGCCTTCGCCGTCGCGGAGCGGAACCGCTTCGAGGCCGACGACGCCACCGCGCGCGCCGTGCGCGACTACGCCGTCCACGCCGCGCCCTCGCGCGGAGCCGCGGGCGCCGTGTGCGCGAGCCTCACGGCGGGGCCCCCGGTCCCCGTCGACGTGATCTGGTCGATGGACACCTCCGCCTCGCTCACCCCATACCAGGCCCGCGTCGGTCGCGGCGCGGTGCCCTTCGTGAACCGGCTCCTGAGCGCCGGCGTCGACGCGAGGGTCGCCGTCTTTCAAGCCAGCGCCGCGAGCCCCGCGGTCACCACCCCGGGCCTCACCTGGGCCACCGTGAGCGCGGGCGGCGCCGCCAGCACCATCTGCAACCGCCTGACCTCCACCTCCCTGGGCTCTTGCCCGCTCACCGGCTCCGCCGACACCGAGAGCCCCTACCCCGTCGGCGGCATGGGCGAGGAGCCCATCGCCAACGCCGTCGAGGTCACGACCCTCCTGGCGCGCCGCGCTGCGATGGGAGAGGTGAACCCCGACTGGCGCCTGAGGGCGGGCGCGCGCGTGGTCACCCTCGGGCTCACCGACGAGCCCGGCAACAACGACTGGACGCGCTACTTCTCCGTCCGCTCCGCGCCCGACACCGTGACGCCCTGGGGCGCCACCTGGAACGACGCGGCGCTCGCGAACATCGCGGCCTGGTTCACCCGCAACCAGGTCACGCCCTTCGGCTTCTACCGCGTGAACGCGCTGTCTTGCCGCGCGAGCGTGAGCGAGCTGCCGCGCTGCGTGACCACCGCCGCGGGCGGCGCCAACGCCGAGATCGTCTCCGCCTCCGACGCTGACGTCGCGGCCAGCCTCACGATGGTGGCCGACGGCGTCGCCGCGGTGGCCTCGTCGCTGCGCCTCCCCTCGACGCCCGCGGCGGGCACCCTCACGGTCCGCGTGCGCAGCCTCGCGGTGCCCCCGTCGCGCACCGACGGCTACGCCTACGACCCCGCTCGCCGCGCGCTGGTCTTCTACGGCCTGCGCTACCGGCCGATGCCCGGCGACGCGGTCACCGTCACCTACGCCGCGAACTGACCCCCGCTCAGCGCGCGGGCAGGATCTCGATCGGCACCAGCGGGAGCCTGCCGTCGGTGGCGTCGGGCGCGACGCCGGGCACCACCGGCGGGATGCGCGTGGGCTCGCCCTCGATCTCCAGGGAGAAGTACGACTGCAGGCGCACGGGGCGCATCTCGGGGTCGACGCGGAGCGTGACCTCGTCGCGGAGGATCTCCCCGGGGTTCCACTCGGTGGTGGGGTAGCGGCCGTAGATCGGGTGGTGGCGCGCGACGAAGAGCGGCCAGATGGGCTGACCGTCCTGCGGGTCGAAGCTCACCACGGTGAGCACGGGCCGGCGCGTGCGGCGGAGCACACGGTAGTAGAAGACCGCGCGGAAGGTGTCGTCGATGCGCAGCGTCGTGTCGTTGATGTCGTACCCGAGGAGCTCGATCACGTCGCCGAAGCGGGTGTGCACCGGGTGTTGCATCGCGGGCTCGGCGCTGAGCCGCGCGCTCTGGATCACCTCGTTCGAGCGGTTCGAGCTCAGCGACGCGTGGTCGGCCCAGGTGAGCAGGCGCTCACGGAGCTGCGCGGCGACGTCGGGGCGGTCGTCGAAGAGGTTGGTGACCTCGCCGCGGTCGCGGGAGATGTCGAAGAGCTCCCAGGTGCCGCGGCGGACGTCGAAGATGATCTTGAAGGGCGGGGCGTAGAGCGAGCGCTGCTCCGCGGGGAAGATCCCGTCGGGCGTGACCTCGGCGTAGAGGTGCCGCCGCCAGCCCGCGGGTGTGAGCCCCTCGGGCATCGTGCGGTAGAGCGCGGGCACGAGGGACCTCCCCGACACCTGCGCGCCCACGTCGCGGCCGGCGAGGTTGAGCACCGTGGGGTGCAGGTCCATCAACGACGAGAGGGCGCGGCGCACGCCGGGGGTGATGCCCGGGCCGCGCACGATGAGGGGCACGCGCAGCGCCTCGTCGTGCAGGTCGAAGGAGTGGTGGTAGACGCCGTGCTCACCGAAGGCCTCGCCGTGGTCGGCGAAGATGAAGGTGACCACCGGCCGCGTGCGCGACATCTCCTCGAGGTGACGCAGGATGGAGCTCAGCGCGGCGTCGGCGCGCGCGACCTCCTCGTCGTACTGGTCGACGCGCGAGTGCCCGAAGTCGCGCGGCTCGGTGAGGTCGCGGTAGGGGTCGTGCGGCTCCATCAGGTGCGACCAGAGGAAGAAGGGCTGGCCGTCGGCCTCGCGCGCCGAGAGGTACTGGTTGATCCGGTCGACGGTGGGCCCCACCTCGGCCTTGAAGCCGTACTCCTCGACGACGGTCTCGAAGCCCTGGAAGAAGCCCGCGGTGTGGTTGAAATAGCTGGTGTTGTTGAAGGCCGCGGTGGCGTAGCCCGCGTCGCGGAGCTGCTCGGCGAGGGTGAGGTTGGCGTTGTCGAGGGGCGGGAACTGCACGTCGTCGCCCCACGAGACCATCGAGGCGTAGCGGCCGACCCAGATCGACGCGAAGGAGCGCAGCGAGCGGGGCGAGGCGCAGTAGGCGTCGGTGAAGCGCGCGGCGCCGCGGGCGAAGGCGTCGATGTTGGGGGTGGTCGGGCGGTGGTAGCCGTACGCGCTCATGTGGTCGGGGCGCATCGCGTCGACGGAGAGGAACACGAAGCTCGGGCGCTGACCCTGGAGCGCGCGGGGCACGTCGACGAGGGCGCCGCTGCCCTCCTCGACCTCGACGCGGGCGTCGCGGCCCGAGCAGTTCTCGTCGACGCCGTTGTCGGGGACGTCCCTCGCGCGGGGGTTGATGCGACGGTCGCGGTCGTTGCAGTCGCCACCGTTGAAGAAGGCCGAGTACCCGTCGCGGTCGAGGTCGAGGGAGAGCTGGAAGGTGCGAGCGATGTGCTGGGTGATGACCGAGCGGTTGAAGATCGTCGCGGCGACGCTCTGCCGCGCGCCGAAGGTAACCGCCGAGACCACGAAGGC
>JAEYZO010000244.1 GCA_023428035.1 Pseudomonadota bacterium
GCGTGCGCGCCGCGCGGGGGCTGCTCGCGCCGCGCGGCGTGGAGCGAGGTCGAGCCGACGCGCTCTTCTTCGTGGTGACGGGCGCGGCCATCACGTCGGCGGCGCTGAGCGTGACCTGGTTCGCCACGAGCGGCTTCGACGAGGTCGAGGTCGCCCCCGTCGCCCTCGCCGCGACCTCGGTGGGCCTGGGGGTCTTCGCGACGGTGCTCTACTTCGCGCGCACGGTGCCCTCGCGGCCGGGCTTCTTCGCCTCGGGGGGCGTGAACCCCGGGGGCGCGTCGCTCGCCCTCGGCGCTCGCTTCTGATCGGCGGTCTCTGCGAGTCGTGACGCGGCGGCGGTGATCAAAGTAGAACCCGCCACCGCCATGCTGACGCGCGACGCACTGACCGCCCGCTTCGTCGAGGCGCGGCGCGGCACCGAGGCCCTCGCGGCCCCGCTGTCGCCCGAGGACCAGTCGCTCCAGTCGCAGCCCGACTCGAGCCCGACCAAGTGGCACCGGGCGCACACGACGTGGTTCTTCGAGACCTTCGCGCTCGCGCCGCGGGGCGTCGCGCCCTTCGACCCGCGCTACGGCTTCTTGTTCAACTCCTACTACGAGGCCGTGGGCCCGCGGCACGCGCGGCCGAGGCGGGGGCTGCTGTCGCGCCCCTCCTGCGAGGAGGTGACGGAGTACCGCCGCGCCGTCGACGGCCGCGTGGTCGAGATGCTCGCGTCGGCGAGCGAGGCTGACCTCGCCGCGCTCGCGCCGATCATCACCCTCGGCGTGGCGCACGAGGAGCAGCACCAGGAGCTGATCCTCACCGACATCCTCCACGCGCTCTCGCTGAACCCCCTGAAGCCCGCGTACCGCCCGTGTTCCCTGGTGCGTGACGAGGGCGGCGCGGCGCACCCTGCGGTCTCGTGGCGGCGCTTCGAGGGCGGCCTCGTGGAGGTGGGCGCGGCGGAGGGCGATGGCTTCGCCTTCGACAACGAGCGGCCGCGGCACAGGGCCTGGATCGACCCCTTCGAGCTGGCCTCGCGGGCGGTGACCGTGGGCGAGGCGCTCGCGTTCATGGCCGACGGCGGCTACGAGACGCCCTCGCTGTGGATGTCCGCGGGCTGGGACTGGGCGCGGGCCAACGAGGTCACCGCGCCGGGGCACGCGAGGGTCGAGGGCGGCGCGCTGGTGGTCTTCGGGGTCGACGGCGAGCGCCAGGCCGACGCGGGGGAGCCGGTGTGCTTCGTGAGCTGGTACGAGGCCGACGCCATGGCGCGGTACTTCGGCGCGCGGCTCCCCACCGAGGAGGAGTGGGAGCACGCCGCGGCGGGCGAACCCCTCGCGGGGAACTTCAGGGAGTCGGGCGCGCTGCGCCCGCGACGTACGACGTCTACGTCGGGTGTCTCACAGCTCTTCGGCGACGTCTGGGAGTGGACCCGGTCGAGCTACGAGCCCTTCCCCGGCTACGCGCCCGCCGGGGGCGCGCTGGGCGAGTACAACGGTAAGTTCATGGTGAACCAGCGTGTGCTGCGGGGCGGGAGCTGCTTCAGCAACGCGGCGCACCTCCGGGCGACGTACCGGAACTTCTGGCACCCTGACACGCGCTTTCAGGCGTCGGGGCTACGGCTCGCGCGCGACGCGCGGGGCTGACGAGGGAGCGAGGCGATGCAGGGAGACCGACACAGTGGGGGCGCGGGCGCCGAGGCCGTCGCGAGGGCCGTGCGCGAGGGGCTGGGCGCCTCGCCGCGGAGGCTGGCCCCCTGGCTCTTCTATGACGACGAGGGCTCGCGGCTCTACGAGCGCATCACCGACCTGCCCGAGTACTACCTCACCCGCGCCGAGCGAGAGATCTTCGAGCGCCACGGCGCCGAGATCATCGACGCGGTGATCGACGGCTCGGCCGAGGCCCTGAAGGTCGTCGAGCTCGGCGCGGGGACGGCGTCGAAGTCGCAGATCCTCCTCCGGGCGGTGGTCGAGCGTCAGGGCGAGACGCTCTTCGTGCCCGTCGACGTCTCACCCTCCGCGGTGGCCGTGGGCGAGGCGAGGCTCGCGCGCGAGCTGCCCGCGGTGCGGGTGCGCCCGGTGCTGGGCTCCTACGACCGCGCGTGGCCCGAGGTGGCGGAGCTGGGCCCGCGTCGGCTGGTGCTCTTCATCGGCAGCTCCGTGGGCAACCTCAGCGACGTCGAGGCGCGCTCGCTCTTCGCCGCGGTGCGGCGCTCGGTGGCCGCGGGGGGCGCGATGCTGCTCGGCACCGACCTGCGCAAGTCTCCGTCGACGCTCCTGCCCGCCTACGACGACGCGTCGGGGGTGACCGCGGCCTTCAACAAGAACGTGCTCGCGAGGATCAACCGCGAGCTCGGGGCCGATTTCGACCTGCGCCGCTGGCGCCACGAGGCCCGGTGGAACGACGGCGAGTCGCGGGTCGAGATGCACCTGGTGAGCGTCGGCGCGCAGCGGGTGAGCGTGCCGGGGGTGGGCGATTTCGACTTCGCCGACGGCGAGAGCGTGCACACCGAGTCGAGCGTCAAGTACGACGACGCGAGGGTCGAGGCCATCGTCGCCCCCGCGGGCTGGCGCCGGGAGCGCCGGTGGACCGACGTCGAGGGCCGCTTCGCGGTGCACCTCCTCCGGGCGGAGTGATCACTGCGCGCCGCGGCCGACGGCGATGACGAAGCCCTGGTCGCGCTCGAAGCGGATGCCCCTCCAGCTGGGGTCGGCGCGCTGGCGCTCCTCGGAGAAGGCGCGGTAGCCCACGCCGAAGGTCGCGTCGAGGCCCGCTCGGTTGAGCGCGCTGCCCACGGCGCCCGCGAGCTCCGAGGCCGGGTCGTCGGCGGCGAGCAGGCGCACGCCCGGCCGCAGCGGGAAGGGCGCGGGCTCGAGGGAGCGCACCGTCCACCGCGACTCGCGGAACACGTCGGCGATCTGCCGCGCGAGGGCCTCGGCGTTGGGGTCGCGGGTGTCGTAGATGATCCAGGTCGACGAGCCGGCGGCCTCGTCTCGCAGGCGCGTCGCCATCGCCTGCCGCGCCGAGGCCGAGAGCTCTCTCGGGATCGTCGGCCCCGCGTCGACGACGCTCGGCGAGGGTGAGGGTGAGGGCGCGGGCGTCGGGGTGGTGGGCTCCGGCGCGGGCTCGGGCTCGACGCCCCCCGCGGCGAGGAGCTCCCGGCGACGTCGCACCTCGGCGTCGTCGCGGTAGCGCGGCGTCGCGAGCATGGCGTCGTACACCCGCACCAGCGCGCCGCGCACGCCCGGGCTCGACGGTCGGCGCTCGAGCACGCGGCGCAGGTGCGTCTCGGCGCGGGGCCAGTCGGCCCGCTCACGATAGAGGGCCTCCAGCGCGCGCACCGCGCCGGGAGAGGCCTCGGACTCCACCGCGCGCTCGAAGGCCTCGGTCGCGCCCGCGACCTCGCCCCGGGTCTGGAGCGCCGCGCCGAGCTCGGCGAAGCCCCGCGCGGTCGCCGCGTCGCGCTGCGCCTCGAGCCAGTCGGGGGTCTGAAAGCACAGGAGCATCCCCGCGGCGACGACGCCCAGCGCTCGGTAGAGCTCTTCGCGCGCCCCCGACCGCCACGCCGAGGCGAGCCAGCACGCGCCGCCACCCGCGAGCGCGGCGAGCCCCGGCGCGAGGAG
>JAEYZO010000252.1 GCA_023428035.1 Pseudomonadota bacterium
TCACGGTACCGACCACGCCGAGGAGCGCGGCGAGCGACGAGTCGGCGGTGGGCGGCGGCGGCGCGGGTACGGCGCGACGCTCGGCCTCGTTGCGCGCGCGGCGACGGAGGAGCTCGAGCTTCAGGCTCTCCTCGCCGCGGGCCATGGCCCAGCGGTGGTTGCGCTCGAAGACGGGCCTCGCGAAGAAGCTCCCCGATCGGAGCAGGGACTTCAGCGCGGTGACCTTCCAGTCGTAGACGATGTCGGTGAAGGCCCCGTCGGCGGTGAGCGTCCAGGTGCCCTCGCCCTCCAGGTCGCCGTAGGCGGCGAGGCGCACGCGGCCGGGGCGGTCGACCTCGAGGACGCGCGCCGTCCAGTCGAGGGTGTAGGGGAGCCAGCCCTTGGTGTGAAAGCGCACCACGCGGCCGACGCCGCTCTCCTCGCCGGGGTCGAGCTCCTCGACGGCGAGGTAGACCGAAGGCCACCAGCGGGGGAGCTCCTCGGGCTGGCTCAGGATGTCGAAGACCTCGTCAGGCGTGGCCTCGACGCGCCACTTCGTCTGGAACTGGTACTCGTTCGACGCCATAGGGCCGCGGAGGATACCGCCACCCTCCTCGCCGAAGGGGTCAAGGTCGTCGGCGACGACCCTAGCCCCGTCGGCGACGACCCTATGCCCCGTCGGCGACGACCCTATGCCTCGTCAGCGACGACCCTATGCCCCGTCGGCGACGACCCTGAGCACCTCCTGGGGGCGTTCATCCCGCGCCGCAGCACTCGCACGCCGGGTCGCGCGGCACCTTGATCTCGCGAAACCGCATCGCGAGCGCGTCGACGGTGAGCAGCCTCCCCGCAAGCGGCTCCCCGAGCTTCAGCAACAGCTTCAGCGCCTCGGTGGCCTGGAGCACCCCCACCAGCCCCGGCAGCACCCCGAGCACCCCCACCTCGTCGCACGACATCGCCGCCCCCGGCGCCGGAGCCCGCGGGAACACGCAGCGGTAACAAGCCCCCTCCCCCGGGATCACCGTCGTCACCTGCCCCTCGAAGCGGTGAACGCTGCCGTGCACCAGGGGCACCCCCGCCCTCACGGCCGCGTCGTTCACCGCGTAGCGCGTCGCGAGGTTGTCGCTCCCGTCGACGACCAGCGCGTAGCCCTCGATCAGCCGCGCGGCGCTCTCCGCCGTGAGCCGCTCGCGGTGCTTCACCACCCGCACCGCGGGGTTCAGCGCGGTGAGGGCCTCCTCGGCGGAGTCGACCTTCGGCCAGCCCACCCGCGTCGTCGCGTGGATCACCTGACGTTGCAGGTTCGACGCGTCGACCACGTCGGCGTCGACGAGACCGAGCGTCCCTACCCCCGCGGCGGCGAGGTAGAGCGCCACGGGCGAACCGAGACCTCCGACGCCCACCAGCAGCACCCGAGCGTCGAGGAGCGCGCGCTGCCCCGCCTCTCCCACCTCGGGGAGGCGCAGGTGCCGCGCGTAGCGATCGCGCTGGTCCTCCGTGAGCACCCCCGGGATCACCACCGGGAGCCCCCTGGCCTTCCACGCCGCGAAGCCGGGCTCGAGCCGCGACACCCGCGAGTAGCCCAGCTCCACCAGCGTGCGCGACGCGAGGGCCGCGCGTGGCCCCGCCGCGCAATAGACCAGCAGCTCGGCGTCACGGTCAGTGATCGCCAGAGACGCCCGCGCTTCGAGGTGCCCCCGCGGCAGGTGCACCGCCCCAGGAATATGCCCCGCGCGGAACTCCTCCCCCTCGCGCACGTCGATCACGGTCGGCGCTCCGCTGGTCGCGAGCCGCGCTGCGAGCGCGTCGAGGGTCACCGCCGGGGTGAGGTCACGGGCCTGCGCGAGGAGGTCTTCGTAGGGGGTCGGCATGGGGGAGCCGTTGACGGGGTGGCCCGTGCTTGCGTACCCCTTCGCGCGAACGATGGCGAGGCTGACGTACCGAGACGCAGGGGTCGACGCCGCGGCGGGCGACGAGGTGGTCGAGCGCATCAAGCCGCTCGTGCGCGCGACGCACCGGCCCGAGGTGATCGGCGACGTGGGCGGCTTCGCGGGGCTGTGCTCGCTGCCGATGGGCGTGCGCGACCCCGTGCTGGTGAGCGGCACCGACGGCGTCGGCACCAAGCTCAAGGTCGCCTTCGCCGCGGGGCGGCACGACACCGTCGGCATCGACCTCGTGGCGATGTGCGCCAACGACGTCGCCACCACGGGGGCCGAGTGCCTGTTCTTCCTCGACTACTTCGCCACGGGAAAGCTCGACGTCGGCGTCGCCGAGGCCGTGATCGGGGGCGTGGCCGAGGGGTGCCGCCGCGCGGGCTGCGCGCTCCTGGGCGGCGAGACCGCGGAGCTCCCGGGGATGTACGCGCCCAACGAGTACGACCTCGCGGGCTTCTGCGTGGGGGTGGTCTCGCGCCACGCGCTCCTCGACGGCGCGCAGGTGAAGGTCGGCGACGTGGCCGTCGGCGTGGCCTCGTCGGGGCTGCACTCCAACGGGTACTCGCTGGCGCGCAGGGCGCTCCTGGAGCGCGCGGGCTTCGGGCTCGATCAGGTGGTCGGAGACATCGGCCGCCCGCTCGGGGAGGAGCTCCTCGAGCCCACGCTGATGTACGCGCGGAGCCTGCGAGACGCGGTGCTCACCGGGCAGGTGCACGCCGCGGCGCACATCACGGGCGGAGGGCTCCCGGGCAACGTGCCGAGGGTGCTGCCCGACGGCGTGGGCGTGAGGCTCGACCTGCGTCGGTGGAAGCGCCACGCGGTCTTCGACGAGATCCAGCGCGCGGGCGACGTGGAGGAGGCCGAGATGCGCCGCACCTTCAACCTCGGCCTGGGGCTGGTGGTGATCGTCGAGGCCAAGGGCGCCGACTCGGTGCTGCGGGCCTTCGAGCGCCACGGGCACCGGGCGTCGATCGTCGGCGAGGTGATCCCCTCCGACGGCGTCGACGAGGGCCGCGTGGAGTTCTTCGGGGGATGACCGCGCGCGTCGCGGTGCTGGTCTCGGGGAGCGGGACGAACCTCCAGGCGCTCCTCGACGCCGAGCGGCGCGGAGAGCTCGGCGCGGCGATCTCGCTCGTGGTCTCGAACCGCCCCGGCGTGAAGGCCCTCGAGCGCGCGGCCTCGGCGGGCGTCGAGCACGAGGTCATCGACCACAAGGCCTTCACGTCGCGCGAGGCGTTCGACGCGGCGCTGCGAGACCGGGTGAGGGCCTCGGGCGCGACGATCGTGGTGCTCGCGGGCTTCATGCGGGTGCTCACGCCGACCTTCCTCGACGCCTTCCCCGACGCGGTGCTCAACGTGCACCCCGCGCTCCTCCCGGCCTTCCCTGGGGTCGACGCGCAGGCGCAGGCCCTCGACTACGGCGTGAAGGTCACGGGCTGCACGGTGCACCTCGTCGACGCCGGGGTCGACACGGGCCCGATCGTCTCGCAGTCCGCGGTGGAGGTCCGCGACGACGACACCGTCGACGCGCTGCGCGCCCGCGTGCTCGCCGAGGAGCACCGGCTCCTCCCGGC
>JAEYZO010000379.1 GCA_023428035.1 Pseudomonadota bacterium
CCCGCCGGTCGGGGCGCGACACGGCCCTCCTCGCGCTCCCCGCCGCGGCGCTGGTCACGCCACCCTTCTTCGGCGCCCTGGGCGTTCGTTCGGCCACGAACCACCACGCCGCCGCCGAGTACTTCACGGCCTTCCCCGAGCGGCTCCACACCTTCGTGCGCGCCACCCTCGGCGGAGCCTCGGGCGAGTCCACGCTCCGGCACTTCACCGCCGTTCGCACGCCATCACCTATCGAGGCCCTCGTCGCCCTGGGCGTGGTGGCGCTCCTCGCGCTCGCGCTCACCGCCCCCGCCGACGACTCACCCCGCGGCGCGCTCTCCCGCTGGCTCCGCTGGCACCTGCCCGTCGCCCTCGTTGGAACGCCCCTCCTCCTCGCCCCCGCGCGCACCTGGAACCTCCCCGCCGTCGACGCCGACCGCTACCTCTTCACCCTGGTCGCGCCCCTCGCGCTGGCCCTGGGGCTCCTCGCGGAGTCGCCCTCCCGAGGGAGACGTCTCGCCGTGGTCGCCGCGCTCTCGCTGCTGTCGGCACAGACGCTTCGGTGGGCGAACGACCTCCTCCGCGGGGGAGGGAGGGACCGCGGCGCGTGGCTCCTCGCCGACGGGGGCGCCTACCGCGGGTGGCGCACGCCGAGGGAGCGCGTCGCGTTGCCGGTGTTGATCCGCCGCGAGGTCGACCGCCTCCGGGGGAGGGAGCGGGCCCTGGTGGTGGTGAGCGACTACGCGTTTCACCCGCAGCACTTCGCCGACGCGGCGGGGGGCGCGAGGGTGGTCGACGTGGCGAAGTTCCCGCTGCCCGAGCGGGCGGGGTGGCTGCACGTGTTCGTGCGGTGGTCGCCGGGGCTCTTCGTGGAGGGCTACGCCCCGCGGGAGTGGGTCGACCGCGACCGCGCGCTGGGGGCGTTGATGCGCCGCGACGACTTCACCGGGCTGCACCGGGAGCGGGTCTTCGTGCAGCCCGACGGGTCACCCTTGTGCGAGCTGTGGGTCGCGCGGCGCAGGGCCGTCGCGGGGCGGTGAGGGGACTCAGGCCAAATTGACCTGGGATTAGTATCAGGCCTTGTCGAGGCCCTTCTCCTTGATCCACTTGTTCATGAACGCGGCGCTCTTGTCGTAGCTGTCGCGCATGTTCTTCTCGGCGGTGCTCTCGAGCAGGCCCCCGATCATCATCACCTTGGCCTCGACCGTCACCTCGATGACGCGGCGGCAGCGGTTCGACCCGAGCGCCTCGCAGCGCATCGTGCCCTCGGTCTTCAGCTTGTCGGCCATCGTGCTCGGGATGCCCTTGAAGACCCCCCGCTGCGAGCGCTTGTCGTAGCGCGTCTCCTCGGTGAACTGGAAGTTCGACCCCAGCACCTTCTGGACGGGCCCCGGCACGTCCATCTTCGGCGTCGAGCGCGTGCGACGGAAGACCTCGTTGTCGTCCTCCTTGAGCTCCAGCAGCGTGAACTCAGGGAACTGCAACGCCTCCCTGTACATCCGCTCGTTCATCTCCTTGTCGAAGTTCACCTTCGACCAGAACACCTCGGGCGTGCAGTCGAACTCGTGCGTCATCGTGAAGCGGTTCATCCCTATGGCCTCCCTTCGAGAGGCCGCCGGAGTAACCCCGCCATGAGCCCCTGTCGACCCCCCGTTGACATCCCACCCTCCCCAACCCTAGCCTATTGAACGGTCGGTCAACTCACGGCAGGGCGAGGATGCTCCCTCTCCCTGCCTCTCTCGGCCCATCAAATGAACGATCGGTCAATCAACCCTCACACCTCCGAGGCCCTCGGATGACCCGCTACCTCCGTTACTGGCTCATCACGGCGCTCACCCTGCTCGTCACCGCGATGGTCTTCGCGGGGGGCGCGTGGATGTGGGCGTCGCTCCTCTTCGTCGTGACGGTCATCACCGTGGGCGACGGCGCCCTCGGCGACGACACCGACGAGGCCCCCTTTCGTCACCCCTGGCTGGTCGACCTCCCGCTCTACCTCGCGCTGCCCACCCTCGCGCTGCTCTCCCTCGCGTGGCTGTGGCACCTCGCGCCGGGCGACCTCCTCGGCCTCGCCGCGCTCACTCACCGCGACCCGGCCGTGCTGCACGGCGCCGACCGCTGGTGGCACCTCGTGGGAGGCGGGCTCGCCGTGGGGCTCCTCTACGGCGGCGTCGGCACCGTGGCCGCGCACGAGCTCGTGCACCGCACCTGGAGCCCCTTCGCCCTCACCCTGGGCCGCTGGCTCCTCGCCTTCACCTCCGACGCGGCCTTCTCGATCGAGCACGTCTACGGCCACCACCGCCACGTCGCCACGAGCGCAGACCCCGCCACCTCGCGCCGCGGAGAGAGCGTCTACGCCTTCGTGCTGCGCTCGGCCCTGGGCGGCTGGCGCAACGCGTGGCGCATCGAGCGCGACCGACTCTCTCGCCTCGGTCACCCCACCCTCTCGTGGCGCAACCGCGCGCTGCGGGGCTGGGCGATGAGCGGGGTGATCGCGGCCCTCTTCGGCCTCGCCGCGGGCCCCCTCGGGGTGCTGGCCTTCGCGCTCGTGTCGCTCTACGGAAAGTGCTGGCTCGAGCTCGTGAACTACGTCGAGCACTACGGCCTGGTGCGCGTCGCGGGCGCCCCCGTCGAGCCCCGCCACAGCTGGAACTGCACCCGCCGCGTCTCGACCTACCTGCTCATGAACCTCACGCGGCACTCGCACCACCACGCGCAGGGAGAGGTGCCCTTCTACGCGCTGCGGGCGAACGCCGACGCGCCCACGCTGCCCGCGGGCTACCTGTCGATGGCCCTCCTTGCGCTCGCGCCGCCGCTCTGGCATCGGGTGATGACGCCGAGGGTGCTCGAGTGGGACCGTCGCTGGTCATCCCCCGCCGAGCGCGCCCTCATCGACGAAGCCAACCGACGCTCGGGCCTCGAGGCCTTCTCCCGCCAGGCCCCGACGCCCGCGCACGCCGCCGCCGTCTGAGAGACGACCACCGATGTTCTCCCGCCTCGCGCAGCTCTTCAAACCCAAGCCCGAACAACCCCCGGCCACCGCGCGCATCGAGCCCCTCGGGGTCGAGGTGCCCGTCACCAAGGGCCGCACCATCCTCGACGCGGCCCTCGACAAGAGCGTGCCCTTCCCCAACAACTGCCGCGTCGGGGGCTGCGGCACCTGCCGCTGCCGCCTCGTCGAGGGCGAGGTGAAGCAGCTCACCGACAGCTCCTACGTGCTCAGCGCCGAAGAGATCGCCGGGGGCTGGATCCTCGGCTGCCAGAGCGTGCCCCGCAGCGCGAGCGTCACCGTCGAGGTGCCGGGCCTGGGCGACCCCGCGCTCACGCACCCCGTCGTCACCACCCACGCGGCAGTCTCGTCGCTGAAGTCTCTCACCCACGACATCCTCGAGCTCACGCTCAAGCTCGACGCCCCCATCACCTTCACCGCGGGGCAGAGCGCAGACCTCTCCGTCCCGGGCGTCACCGACGCGCCGCGCTCGTACTCCTTCGCGCGGTGGCACGGCGGGGGCGCGACCACGGCGCCGGTCTTCCACGTGCGAAAGGTGCTCGGGGGTCAGTTCACCACCTGGCTGCACGAGAAGGCGAAGGTGGGCGACGCGGTCCATTTCAGCGGCCCCAAGGGGAGCTTTCACCTCCGCCCGGGGAGCGGGCCGATGCTCTTCATCGCGGGCGGATCGGGCCTCGCGCCGGTGCTCGCCATGCTGGAGCAGGCCGCCGACGAGGGCGTGCAGCGCGACGCGCGCTTCTACTTCGGCGCCCGCACCCAGAGGGACCTCTACGCCGTCGCTGACATCGAGCGCGTGGCCCGCGATTGGAAGCGGAAGTTCGAGTTCGTCCCGATGCTCAGCGAGGAGCCCGAGGGCACGAGCTGGAAGGGCCGTCGCGGACTGGTCACCGAGGGCATCGACGACCTCGGGGCTGCGCTCACCGAGCACCACGCGTGGCTGTGCGGCCCCCCTGGCATGATCGACGCGGCGGTGTCGAAGCTCACGTCCTCGGGGCTCAACGCCGAGCGGGTGAGCGTCGACCGCTTCACCGACCGCAGCCACACCCACGGCTGAAGCGAGCACCACCCTCGTGGGAAGGCGCCCGCAGCGAGAGCAGGGAGACACCCTCGCGGAGATCCGCGCCGCGGCCTTCGGCCTCTTCGGCCGCTACGGCTACGACGGCGTCTCGATCGCCGACGTCGCCAGCGCCGCGGGCGTGACCAAGCCCGCCCTCTACTGGCACTTCCCCAACAAAGACGGGCTCTACATCGACGCCCTGCTCCAGCTCCAGGCGCTCTTTCGCGCGCACGTCTTCGAGCCCATGGCGAAGGAGCCCGACCCCCTCGCGCGCATGATCGCGTTCTTCACCGGCGCGGCCTCGCTGGTGGCCGACCCTCGCATCACCGGGGGCGTCGCGGGCTACTGGCTCGACCCCTCGACGGCGCGGCTGCCGCAGGCGCGCGAGGTGCTGGTGGGCTTCGAGCGCGAGGCCGAGGGCTTCGTCGCGGCGACGCTCCACGACGCGGTGGGCAGAGGCCAGGTGCGGAGCGAGATCGACGTGTCGGTGATCGCGCAGACGGCCATCAGCGTGCTGCAGGCCATCGTGCTCCCGATGCTCCTGCGCGGAGAGGCGCACACCCGCGGCACCATCGCCGCGCTCGCGTACACCTTCTTCAGGGCCTACGCGGTCGACCCGGCGGTGGCCCGCCGCGCGATGGAGCTCACGGCCGCCCCGTCGCCCGCTCGATGATCCGCACGCGCCCGGTGGGCGGGCAGAACCAGTCGTCGAGGTAGACCCCACGCAGCACCCAGTAGCCGCGGGTCGCGTAGGCCATGCGGTAGAGCGATCCCGAGAGCCCCGCGCTGGAGCAGTTGCGGCCGTCCTCCGGGGGCGTCGCCCCGCGCCAGGGGCAGGCCTCGCCCGAGAGGCAGAAGCGGAACGAGCCGAGGTAGCAGTAGATCTGTAGCGAGTCTCCGCCGGAGCTCGACCCGTAGTCGTCGATCTCACCGTCGGGGATGGTCGTGACGCCAGGCGTCGTGCACGACAGGTCGAGGCCGTTGGAGCTGAAGCCCTCGTCGACGAGCCCGTCGCAGTCGTCGTCGCGGGAGTTGAAGGTCTCGGTCCCGGTGCGCCCGCAGGCGCCGCAGTTGGTCGGGTCGCGGGCGAGGTCGGCCTCGCAACCGTCGCTGCGGTCGTTGTTGCAGTCGGCGCGCCCCGCCGGACACATCAAGGGCCCGAGGTCCGTAGGTCCAGTGTCGATGGGGCCGGTGTCGATGGGGCCCGTGTCGATGGGGCCCGTGTCGATGGGGCCAGCGTCGAGGGGGCCCGTGTCCGCGGGACCGGCGTCGAGCTCGCCGGTGTCGACGGGGCCGGTGTCGAGAGGCCCTGCGTCGATCTCCCCGACGTCGATCTCCCCGGTGTCGACGGGACCGGTGTCTGGGGGAGGGGGCTTCGTGTCTTCGGGGACGCCGAGGTCTTCGGGGGGGAAGGTGACGTCGGTGTCGTCGACGTTGGCGTCGGGGTCTTCCTGCTGGGTGGCGCAGGAGACCAGGGCGAGGGCGAGGAGAAGCGAAGCGAGGCGGCGCATGACGGCGATGCGCCCACCCTACCACCGGGCCGAGCGCTGGACCTCGCGCCCGCCCATCGCATACACCCCGCGGCGATGAGCGACCCTGGACGCTGGCTCGGGCGAGACGAGCTCCTCTCGGTGGTGACCCTCGCGCCGCTGGTCTCGATCGACCTCGTCGTGACCAACGCCGCCGGCGACGTGCTGGTGGGCAAGCGAGTGAACCGACCCGCGCGCGACACCTGGTTCGTGCCCGGCGGACGGATCTTGAAGGGCGAGCGGCTGCGAGAGGCCTTCGCGCGCATCACGCAGGCCGAGCTGGGGCGCGAGCTGCCCTACGCCTCCGCCCGCTGGATGGGCGCGTGGGACCACGTCTACGACGACAACTTCGCCGACGTGGAGGGCGTGGGCACGCAGTACGTCGTCCTGGCGCACGGGCTGGCGCTCGACCTCGACCTCTCGACGCTCCCGCCGGCGCAGCACCGGGGCTACCTCTGGATGCCGGTGGCTGAAGTCCTCTCGCGCCCCGACGTGCACCCCAACACCCGCGCGTACTTCGACGGCAGCGCGCCGAGCGCGGGCTGAGACACATCCCCCTTGCGCTCCCCCGCGGGGTGTGAGACTCAGCACTCCCTCTCGCGCTCTTCCTGGGGCGCGCTTGTGGCCCGGCTGACCTTGACGCGGTGAACCCCGCCAGGTCGGAGACGAAGCAACGGTAGCTGATGTCGAGGGGCAGCCGGGCCGTACCCTAACCCACCGCGGGGGCGGTGAGCGAGGGAGAGACCTCCGCGCGCAGCACGTCGTCGGCGCTGCGTGACCGCACCCACGCCTCGACGGACTTCATCCCCTCGGCGATGGAGACCGCGGGCGACCAGTCGAGCTCCTTGCGCGCGCGCTGCACGTTGAAGTGCGAGCTCACCCCGGTCTGCACCACCTCGCTGCGGATCACCACCGGCTCGCCTTGCGCGCGCTCGCACCACCACGCGTAGAGGTACGCGAGCTGGTACGGGGCCGAACGACCCGGCGGGGTGACGCCCACGGTCTTCAGGTAGCGCGTCACGAACTCCCGGTAGGTCACCCGCTCGTCGTCGGTCACGTAGTAGACCTTGCTCCCCGCGTCGGGGGCCTCGCTGGCGGCGAGCATCGCGTCGACGAGGTTCGACACGAAGGTCGTCGCGATGAGCGAGCGGCCGTGGTTCACCCACCAGAACTTTCCGTCGCGCACCGAGCGGCCGAGCCGGGGGAGGGTCACCGTGTCGTCGGGGCCCCACAGGAGCGCGGGTCGGAGCGCCACGGTCTCGATCCCGTCTCCGCTCGCGGCCACCACGAGGTCCTCCGCGAGGGCCTTGGTCTGCGCGCTGAAATCAAGGAAGCCCGGAGGCTGCGGGAAGGCCTCGTCCACGTAGCTCCGGGGCTCGTGCCCGCGGGTCACCGCCTCGGTCGAGAGGTGCACGAAGCGCCGCGCGCCCGAGGCCCTCGCCGCCGAGAGCGCGTTCTCGGTGCCGACAAGGTTCACCCGCTCCGACTCGTCGGCCGTCGCCCGCACCCCCGCCGACGCGCAGTGGAACACCACCCCCGCGCCGCGCATCGCGCTCCGGAGCGTGGCCTCGTCCGAGACGTCGCCCTCGACCAGCACCGCGCCCAGGGACCTCAACCGCTCCCTCGCCGCGGCGGGCGACCCCCCGCGGACGAGCGCCCGCACCGTGAGCCCTCGCCCACGCAGCGCCGCGACCAGAGAACGCCCTACGAAGCCCGTCGCGCCGGTGACCACCACGCTCACGTCGCGGGTATACAACCAAAGCGCCGCGAAGGTTCCCGCGAGCTCGGCCTTGACGACGCATGGTTTGCGCGCGAATAGCCCTATCCCATGGTGGACCTCGAGGCCCTGCTCGGCCGTACGAGCCGCACCTTCGCCCTGTCGATCCCGCGGCTGCCCGAGCCGACGCGGCGCGCGGTGACGCTCGCGTACCTGCTCTTCCGCATCGCCGACACCTTCGAAGACGCCGCGGCGTGGCCGAAGGTGACCCGCGCCGAGGCCCTCGACGACTTCGCCGCGCTCCTTACCGACGCCGCCGTCGCGTCGGGGCAGGGGGTGCCTTCGCGCGCGGTGGAGCTCGCGGCGCGCTGGGTCGACGCTCGGCCCTGCTCGCACCAGGGCTACCTCGACCTCGTGGGCGCGACCCCCGAGGTGCTCGCCGCGGTGGTGACCCTCGACGCGCCCTCCCGCGCGGTGGTGCTCCGCCACGCCGTCCGCACCGCCGTGGGGATGAAGGGCTTCGTGATGCGGTCCACCGAGGGGGGAGCGCTCGCCCTCGGCGCCCTCGGCGAGCTCAGGGACTACTGCTACGTGGTGGCGGGCATCGTGGGCGAGCTCCTCACCGAGCTCTTCGTGCTGCACGCGCCCGCGCTCGACACGGTCGAGACCGAGCTCAGGGGAAACGCCCGGGACTTCGGCGAGGGCCTCCAGCTCGTGAACATCTTGAAAGACGCCGCCGACGACGCTCGCGACGGCCGGGTGTACCTCCCCACCGGCGTGCCCCGGAGCGACGTGCTCGCGCTGGCGCGGGCAGACCTCGGCAAGGCGCGGCGGTACGTGCTGGCTTTGCAGAGCGCGGGGGCCCCGCGGGGCTTCGTGGAGTTCACGGCCCTGCCCGTGGTGCTCGCGCGCGCGACGCTCGACAAGGTCGAGCTCGACGGCCCCGGCGCGAAGCTCCCGCGCGCAGAGGTCTTCGCCCTCGCCGCGGGCCTCGACGCTCGCCTGGATCAAGGCGCCGCCGCCCTGGACTGATCCCCCGCGAAGCCCGAAGTATGGGCGCCCATGGGAAGACTCTCCGTGTGGGCGGGCGCTCGCGTGGGCGCCTACGGCTACGACGAGAAGCCGTGGTTCCTCCCCGACGTGCGGCTCGCGGCCTTCGAGCGCGCGATGGCCTCTCGGGGGCTCGTCTCGAGGGTCGACCCCCGCGAGGCGCCCCCGGCGGACGACGCGAGCCTCACGCGCTTTCACACGCCCGCGCACGTCGCGCGGGTGACGGCCCTCTGCGCGGCGAACGAGGGCGCGCTCGACCACGGGGCGACCCTCGCGCGGGCGAAGATCGAGTCGGCCGCGCGTCACGTCGTGGGCGCGGTCGACGCAGCCGTGAGGGCCATCGCGTCGGGGGAGATCCATCGGGCCTTCGTCCCCATCGCGGGCTTTCACCACGCGCACGCCGACGAGGCGAGGATGTACTGCCTCTACAACGACGTGGCGCTGGGGATCCTTCGCGCGCTGGAGACCCGCTCGCCCGTGGCCTGCGTCGACATCGACGCGCACTTCGGCGACGGCGTGTACCGGGCCTTCGCCGCCGACCCGCGGGTGACCATCGTCGACGTGCACCAGGAGGGGCGAACGCTCTGGCCGCACTCGCCCGAGTCACCGGGCGAGGGGGAGTTCCCCGGCGACCGCGGGTGGGAGGGCGACGGCGAGGCGCGGGGCACGAAGCTCAACCTCCCGCTCGCGGCGCGCGCGGGGGACGACCGACTGCGTGAAGCGTGGGCCGAGGGCGCGGCGCTGCTGGAGCGCGCCCGGCCGCGCTTCGTGGTCTTCGAGTGCGGGGTCGACGGCCTCGCGGGAGACCCCATGGCCTCGCTGGGCTACTCGATCGCGGGGGTGCTCGACGTGCTGCGCGGGGTGAGGGACATCGCCGACCGCCACGCCGAGGGGCGGCTCCTGGTGCTGGGCGGGGGCGGGTACGAGCTCTCCACGGTGGGCGAGGCCTGGGCCTCGATCGTGGAGGCCCTTCTGGAGTGACGCGGGGCTTCAGCTCGCGGCGGCCGCGAGGGCGGGGCCGCGCTTCGCGCTCGCGCGAAAGGCCATCGCGATGGTCCAGTCGATCAAGCGCGTGGGGAGGTTCTCCACGGCCCAGAGCATCACCCGCGACGAGAAGGGGGCGACGTAGCGCGCCGCGGGTCGCCGCGCAGAGACGGCCCGGTGGATCGCCCGCGCGATCACCTCGGGGCCCGCGCTCATCGCGTCGGTCTGCGCCTGGATCTCCTCGGCCTTCTGCATCGTCGCCGCCCAGGGGCTGTCGTCCCTGCGGTAGCGCGAGAGGGTCTTCAGCCCGCGCTCGGCGAACTCCGTGCGGATCGGCCCCGGCTCGATCAACACCACGTCGACGCCCAGCGCGCGCAGCTCCACGCGCAGCGCGTCGGAGAGCGACTCCACCGCGTACTTCGTCGCGTTGTACGCGCCGAAGAAGGGGAAGGTCACGCGACCGCCCACGCTGCTCACGTTGAGCACCCGGCCCTTGCCCCGCGAGAGCATCTTCGGGAGGAAGGCCCGGGTCACCGACATCAGCCCGAAGACGTTGGTCTCGAACTGCGCGCGGAGGTCCTCGTCGGTCACCTCGGCGGCGGGCGCGATCAGACCGTAGCCCGCGTTGTTCACCAGGTGGTCGACCCCGCGGCCCTGGGTGAGCCCGTCGACCGCGGTGACCGCGGCTTCCACCGAAGCCGTGGAGGTCACGTCGAGAACGACCGTGTCGAGCTTCGCGCCCGTCCCCGCTTCGGACTTCAGCGCCGCGAGGAGCTCCGCCCTCCGCCCCGTGGCGATGACGTGATAGCCGCGCGCCGCGAGGTAGAGCGCCGCCACGCGACCGATGCCCGCCGTCGAACCCGTGATGAGGACCGTCTCTGCCATGTTCCTGCTCCTTGATTGGGAATGAATGTTCATTCTGCGTTGGGTGAGAGAGAAGCCGCGGTCGCGCCCCGCCGCTCCGTGAGCGAGGGGTTCAGCACCGCGGCGGTGGAGTCAGCTTCGGATGGCCTCCCAGACGCAGGCCTCGGCCTGGTCGCGGGCGGCGTCGTCGAGGGGGTAGCGGCCTTCGAGGCCCGAGCGCACGACGCCGACGAAGGCTCCCCACGCGACGGCGATGAGCATCGCGGCGGGGCAGGGCTTGAGCGAGCGCTGCGCCTGCAGCGCCTCGACGAGGCCCACGAGGGTGTCTTGGATCGACGACTCCAGCGCGAGGCTGGCGGCGTCGAGGTAGCCCTGGTGGTGGTGCATCTCGAGGAAGACCGCCGCCTCGGGGTGCCGCTTCGCGAAGGCCCACATCCGCCGCCACAGCTCGGCGAACTGCGCCCGCGCGGGGAGCCCTTCGGGGAAATCACCCACCAGCGCGCGGGAGAACTCGCCCTTCCAGTGCTGGTAGAGGGCGTTCACCAGGGCCTCTTTGCTCTCGAAGTAGCGGTAGACCGTGCCCGCGCCGACCCTCGCCCGCTCGGCCACGAGCGGCACCGCCGTGCCGTGAAAGCCCCGCTCGGCGAAGAGAGCCAGCGCCGCGTCGAGGATCGCCTCGCGCTTGCCCTGATCCCCCTCGGTGCTCCGTGTCGCCATCGCTGGATGGGCGGAGTGAATATTCATTCCGAGGGTGGAGTCAACGGGGCCCCGACGATTTCGCTTCGGGTTCGGGTACACGGGGGCGTGTGGTGTCAGGGATGACCGCGGCGGTCTCGTTGCGCGGCGTGGTGAAGCGCTACGGCGACGCGGTGGCCCTGGGCCCGGTGGACCTCGACGCGCCCTCGGGGCGCACCACGGTGCTGCTGGGCCCGTCGGGCTGCGGCAAGAGCACCCTCCTACGGGTCATCAACGGGTTGATCGCCCCCGACGAGGGCGCGGTCACGGTGCTGGGCGAGGGGGTGACGGCCGAGAGCGCCGAGGGGCTGCGCCGTCGGGCGGGCTACGTGATTCAAGACGGGGGCTTGTTCCCGCACCTCACGGCGCGCGCGAACGTGACCCTGGTGGCGCGCTGGGAGCGCCGCGCGGAGAGGGACATCGCCGCGCGGGTGAGGGAGCTCGCGGAGCTCACGCGGTTGCCCCTGGGCCTGCTCGATCGCTTTCCGGGTGAGCTCTCGGGGGGGCAGCGGCAGCGGGTAGCGCTGATGCGGGCGTTGATGCTCGACCCGGCGCTGTTGCTCCTCGACGAGCCCCTGGGGGCGCTCGACCCGATGGTGAGGGCCGAGCTCCAGCGCGACCTGAGGGAGGTGTTCCGCGCGCTCTCGAAGACGGTGGTGCTGGTGACGCACGACCTGGGCGAGGCCTCGCGCTTCGCCGACGCGGTGGTGCTCCTGCGCGACGGGAGGATCGAGCAGCAGGGCCCGCTCGAGTCGCTCGAACGTTCGCCCACGAACGAGTTCGTGACGCGCTTCCTCGGCGCGCAGCGGAGCCTCTGGGGGGCGCGGTGAGGCTCGCCCTCGCGCTCGTCGCCCTCGCCCTGGGGTGCGGCTCCCGCCCGGTGCGCGTCGGGTCCAAGGCCTTCACCGAGGCGGTCATCCTGGGAGAGGTCGCGGCCGGAGCCTGCGGCGCGGCGGGCGCTCGCGTCGAGCACCGCCGTCAGCTCGGTGGAACGGCGGTCCTCTGGCGCGCGCTCCTCTCGGGCGACATCGACGTCTACGCCGAGTACACGGGCACCCTCGCGGCCGAGCTCCTCCCGGGCGTGGGCGCGCGCGGCCTGCCCGCGATGCGCCGCGCCCTCGCCGCGCGGGGCGTCGCGATGACCGAGCCCTTGGGCTTCGAGAACACCTACGCCCTCGGGATGACCGAGGCCCGCGCAGAGTCGTTGGGGGTGCGAACCATCTCCGACCTCGCAGCGCACCCGACGCTCCCGATGGGCTTCTCGCACGAGTTCATCGACCGCGCCGACGGCTGGGGCGGGCTGCGCGCCCGCTACGGCCTCCCGCAGACGCAGGTGCGCGGCGTCGACCACGACCTCGCCTACCGGGCCCTCGCCTCGGGGGCCATCGCGGTCACCGACCTCTACACCACCGACGCAGAGATCGCGTGGCGCCACCTGCGGGTGCTGCGCGACGACCGCGGGTACTTCCCCGAGTACCGCGCGGTGATCTTGTACCGAAGCGACCTGCGCGCCCGCGCCCCCGCGTGCGCCCGCGCCCTCGACGCCCTCGGAGGGACCCTCGACGCCCCCACGATGATCGCGCTGAACGGCGAGGTGAAGCTCCACCGCCGGAGCGAGTCGGCCGTCGCCTCTCGCTGGCTCGACGAGCGCGGCGTGCTCCACGCTGCGACGCAGCGCGACTCCGTGGCCTCGCGGGTGTGGTCCCGCACCCGGGAACACCTCGCCCTGGTGCTGGCCTCTCTCCTCGCGGCGCTCCTCTGCGCGGTGCCCCTGGGCGTGGCCGCCGCGCGACGACCGCGCCTGGGAGCCGCCGTGCTCGGCGTGGCGGGGGTGCTGCAGACCGTGCCCTCGCTGGCCCTGCTGGTGTTGTTGATCCCGCTCCTGGGCATCGGCGCGAAGCCCGCGGTGGCGGCGCTCTTCCTCTACTCGCTGCTCCCCATCGTGCAGGGGACGGTGTCGGGCCTGCGCGGCATCGCTCCCTCGCTGCGAGAGAGCGCGCTCGCGCTGGGGCTCCCGCCGTGGGCGCGGCTACGGCTCGTCGAGCTCCCCCTCGCGCTCCCGTCGATCCTCGCCGGGGTGAAGACCGCGGCGGTGATCAACGTGGGCACCGCCACCCTCGGCGCGATGGTGGGCGCTGGGGGCTACGGCCAGCCCATCCTGCGGGGGATTCGCCTCGACTCGACGGCGACCTTGATGGAGGGCGCGCTCCCCGCCGCGGCGCTCGCGGTGCTCACCCAGTGGCTCTTCGGGCTGATCGAGCGTCGGGCCGTGTCGCGGGGGCTCCGCGGGTGATCGCGGCGCACCGGAGGGCGCTCGCCACCGTGCTCGCGGTGGGCGTCGCGGCGCAGTGCGTGTGCGCGGTGACCATGGGAGGCGCGCTGCACGCCGACGAGATCCACCAGTGGGCCGAGCCTGCGTGGAGGGTGCTCCACGGCAGCGGGCACGTGACCTACGAGTGGCGCCTCGGGATGCGCAACGTCGCGGGGCCGGGTCTGGTCGCGGCGATGTACGCGGTCACCGACGCGCTGCGGTTAGGCGTCGCGGGGCGCACCGGCGCGGTGTGGGCGATGACCGGCGCGCTCTCGCTCATGGGCGTCGCGGCGCTGATGGAGTGCGCCCTGCGGTGGACGCGCGACCGCCGCGCGGCCTGGGTGACGGGCCTGGCGCTGGCGCTGTCGGCGCCCTTCATGGACCTCTCGTTTCGCACGCTGGGAGAGACCTTCTCGACGGTGACCCTCGCGCTCGCGCTGTTGTCGTGGGTGAGACGTCCGAGCGACCCGGCGCCCGCGGGCTTCTGGCTGGGGCTGGGCTTCGTGTTCCGCTACCCCGCGGGGCTGTACCTCGTGGCGCCGCTCGCGCTCCTCGCGTGGAGGCGCGACCGCCGAGGCATCGCTCGCTTCGCGCTGGGGGCGGCGATCCCGGTGCTGGGCCTCGGGGCGCTCGACCACTTCACCTGGGGCTCGCCCTGGGCTTCGGTGAGGGCCTACGTCGACTTCAACCTCGCGCGCGGGGGATCGCTCACCTTCGGCACGCGGCCCTGGTGGTTCTACCTCGGGTGCGCCGCGACCCTCGCGCCGTGGCCCGTGTACCTCGCGGCGCGGGCGTGGCGGAGGCGAGGCGCGGCACCGCCCTACGCCGCTGCGCCCAACAGCAGCACCCACACCCCGCCTCGAGCTGCGTCGAAGGGGCAAAGACTTCCGGCAAAGATCAGCGCGGTGCCGAGTGAGCTTCAGTCCCCGGTGAGCCTCACGACATCACCCACCTCTCGGACCCTCCCGCTCTACCTCGCCCTCACCTACCTCGCCGCGATGAGCGCGCTGCCCCACAAGGAGTGGCGCTTCTTCGTCCCGGCCCTCGCGCCGCTCGCGCTCGCCGCCGCGGTGGCGGGCTCTCCGTGGACGGATCGTCGCGCCCGCGTCGCGCTCGCGCTGACCCTCTTGCAGTCCGTGGTGATCGTCGAGGTGATGGTCGACGACGACCTGCACCGCCGTGACCTCGGGCTCGCCGCGCGCGCCGCCTCGCAGCGCCCCGAGTGCCGCTCGCTCCTCGTGATGGACGGCGGCCACCCCGGGGTCACCCGCCTCGCGTGGGACATCCCCGCGCGCTTCGACTCGGCGTGGCGCTTCGACCGCGCCCTCGACGCGCTCGACCACCGCTGGCCCCGCGAGCCCGGGAGGTGCGCCGTGTGCGACCGCGAGCGCACGCCCACCTGCGTGCCGGCCCTCACCCGTCGGGGCTTCGCCCCCGTCGCGCGCGTCGGGAGGGCGGTGGTCTTGCGCGAAGGTCATCCCTTATAGTCCGCGCCGAATGCTGCTGGTCATCGACGTAGGCAACACCAACACCGTGCTCGGTGTGTACGAGGGCACGCGCCTCCGCGAGCACTTTCGCATCGAGTCTGGGCGCAACCGCACCGCCGACGAGTACGCCGTGCTCTTCCGCTCGCTGCTCCTGCACCGCGGGCTCGACGTCGAGGCCATCTCCGCGAGCGCCCTAGCGTGCGTGGTGCCCGCCCTCGGCGAGACCTTCGTGCGCGTCGTCGAGTCGACCTTCGGCCACGAGCCCATGGTGGTCGGGCCCGGCATCAAGACCGGGATGCCCATCCTCTACGAGCAGCCCCGCGAGGTCGGCGCCGACCGCATCGTCAACGCCGTCGCCGCCTACGAGCGCATGAAGTCTGGCCTCGTCGTGGTCGACTTCGGCACCGCCACCACCTTCGACGTGGTCTCCCCCCGCGGGGAGTACCTCGGCGGAGTCATCTCCCCCGGCGTGCAGATCGCCGCCGACGCGCTCTTCTCCCGCGCCGCGAAGCTCCCGCGCGTGGAGATCGCGATGCCCCCGCGGGTGCTCGGGCGCACCACCGCCCACGCGATGCAGTCGGGGATCGTGCTCGGCTACGTGGGCCTCGTCGACGGCATCGTCGAGCGGCTGCGCGCCGAGATGGGCTTCGAGTGCCGCGTCGTCGCCACGGGCGGCCTCGCGCGCCTGATCGCCCCGGAGTCCAAGACCATCGAGTCGGTGGATGACTTCCTCACCCTCGACGGGCTGCGGATCCTCTGGGAGCGCAATCGTCAGTGACCCGCTCGGGGCCGCTCGGCCTGGCGGCCCTCGCCGCGCTGTCGCTCGCGGCCTTCGCCCTCTCGATGCGCGTCGGCGTCGCGCGCGCCTCGCTCTCCGCCGCGATCGCCGACCCCGACGGCTTCGACGCGACCATCCTCGGCGCTCGCGCGGCGCGGGTGGTGCTCGGCGCGCTCGCGGGGGGAGCCCTCGCCTCGGTGGGGGCTGCGTTCCAGGCGTTGTTCCGAAACCCCCTGGGTGACCCCTACGCGCTGGGCGTGTCGGGCGGCGCGGCGCTGGGCGCGACGGTCGCGG
The DNA here is from genome assembly GCA_023428035.1 of Pseudomonadota bacterium. Lineage (GTDB taxonomy): Bacteria > Myxococcota_A > Polyangia > Polyangiales > JAEYZO01. The sequence goes on from JAEYZO010000379.1 coordinate 15,793, forward strand.
TGCTCCTCGGGATGGGGATGGTGGCGGTCCCGATCGCGGCCTTCGCCGGGGCGCTGGCGTCGACCTTCGCGGTGCTCGCGGTGGCGCGCGCGTCGGGGCGGGTGGGGGCCGAGAGCCTGCTCCTCGCGGGGATGGTCTCGAACGCCGTGAGCAACGCGGGGCTCGCGTTCCTGCGGACGTCGGTCACGACCTCGCGCTCGCAGGAGACCCTGACGATCCTGCTGGGGAGCGTGGTCGAGGAGCCCTGGTCGCGGGTGGGCACGGTGGCGGCCTTCTCCCTCGCGGGGATGGCGGTTCTCTTCGCGCAGGCGAAGGCGCTGAACCTGCTCGCGCTGGGGGCTGACTCCGCGGCGAGCCTCGGGGTGAACGTGGCGCGGGCCGAGAAGGTGGTGTTCCTCGCGAGCTCGCTGGTGGTGGCGGCGGTGGTGAGCGTGTGCGGGCTGATCCCCTTCGTGGGCCTGCTGGTGCCGCACTACGTGAAGGCGGTGACCGGGAGCGACCACCGGAGGTTGCTCCCGGGGAGCTTCATGGGCGGCGCGGCTCTATTGATGGTGGCCGACGCGGCGACGCGCGCGGTGTTCCCGCTGGTGGGGAGCGAGCCCCCGGTGGGGGCGCTGACGGCCCTGGTGGGTGGGCCGTTCTTCCTGGTGGTGCTGAAGGGGCTGAGGGACCGGGAGGGGTGAGGCGCGTCAATCGCGGCAGCAGAGCGCGCCGCCCGCCGCGGGGTTGGTGAGCACCGCGTTGTGCGCCTCGAGGAAGCCGTCGCTCCCGCAGCTCCACCCCGCGGGCAGCGAGCCGCACACGTTGTTGCTGAAGGCGTTGAGCGGAGAGCACCCCGTCGAGGGCGCCGCGCCCGCCGAGCCGCAGCCGAAGAAGTCGTTCGAGACGGCGTCGCTCCCGCCGCAGTTGGTCGCGCAGCTCGAGCTGTTGCAGGGCGGGTTGGCGAAGTTCGTCCCCGTCGCGCACACGCCGCAGCCGGTGCTCGACTGCCGCGTGGTGAAGAACTGCCCCGCCGTGGGCGACGCGTTGGTGCAGCCCGTCGACGAGCGCGACATCACCTCGCCCGCCGACGCGCACACGTGCCAGCCCACCGCGCAGAGGTCCGCCACGTTGCAGCCCACCCCCGTCGGCCGCGACCCGCTGTTGCCGCCCGCCCTGCCGCAGGCCGGGTTGAGCGAGCGCGACAGCACCCCCGGAACCTGAAAGCCCCCCGCGCAGGCCGCGATGTTCGGGTACGCCGTGAGGCTGAGGTAGCCCTCGCGCGTGCCGTCGGCGCAGCCGTGCACGGCCGTGTCGTTCACGCAGGCCCCCGCGGAGCACACCTGCCCCGCCGCGCAGGCCCGCCCGCACACCCCACAGTGGGTGGCGCTGGTGTTCGTGTTCGTCTCGCAGCCGTTGGCCGTCACCCCGTCGCAGTTGCCGAAGCCCGCCGCGCAGGTGACCACCGTGCACGCCCCCGCGGCGCAGCCGTTCACCGCGGTGTTCGCGAGGGCGCAGGCCCGCCCGCACATCCCGCAGTTGGCCGGGTCGACCGCGGTGTTGGTGCAGCTCGCGACGCTCCCCGTGCAGGCCGTGTTGGGCGGGAGGCAGGTCGTGCCGCACACCCCCGCGACGCACACCTGCCCGCTCGCGCAGGAGCGCCCGCACATCCCGCAGTTGGCCGAGTCGGTGAGGGTGTTCACCTCGCACCCGTCCGCCGCGTTGCTGTTGCAGTTCGAGAAGCCCGCGCCGCAGGCCGTCACCGCGCAGGCCCCCGCCGTGCACGTCGCGCTCGCGTTCGCGAGGGAGCACGCGCGCCCGCAGGCGCCGCAGTTCGCCGCCGAGGTCGCGAGGTTCGTCTCGCACCCGTTGGCCGCGACGCCGTCGCAGTCGCCGAAGCCCGCCGCGCAGGTGACCACCGTGCACGCCCCCGCCGAGCAGCCCGTCACCGTGGTGTTGGGGAGCGAGCACGCGCGGTCGCAGGCGCCGCAGTTGCGCGGGTCGATCGAGGTGTCGGTGCAGAAGGCCGCCGGGCCCGCCCCGCAGGCCACCGCCGGCGCGGCGCAGGTGGTGGCGCACACCCCCGCGACGCAGCTCTGCCCCGCGCGGCAGGCGTTGTTGCACCCGCCGCAGTTGGCGTTGTCGCTGCGGGTGTCGACCTCGCAGCCGTCGGCCGCCGCGCCGTTGCAGTCGGCGAAGCCCGCGTTGCAGGCCGCCACGCCGCATACCCCCGCCGCGCAGGCCGAGGTCGCGTTGGGCAGCGCGCAGGCCCGGCCGCAGGCCCCGCAGTGCGCGTTGCTGGTGAGCGTGTTCACCTCGCAGCCGTCGGTCGCGGCGCCGTTGCAGTCGCCGCGGCCGGCGTTGCAGCGCACCACCGTGCAGGCCCCCGCCACGCAGCCGTTCACCGCCACCTGCGAGAGCCCGCAGGCGTTGCGGCACGCGCCGCAGTTCGCCGGGTCGACCCCGGTGTTCGCGCAGTACGAGGGCATGCCCCCCATCGCCGGGCAGGTGGTGAGCGAGCCCCCGCAGGTGGTGCTGCACACCCCCGCGGAGCACACCTGCCCCGCGCCGCACACGCGACCGCAGGCGCCGCAGTTGGCGTTGTCGGTGCGGGTGTCGACCTCGCAGCCGTCGGCCGCCAGGCCGTCGCAGTCGGCGAAGCCCGCGTTGCAGGACGTCACCCCGCAGGCGCCGCCGCCGCAGGCCGAGCTCGCGTTGGGCAGCGCGCAGGCGCGGCCGCAGGCGCCGCAGTTCGCG
>JAEYZO010000467.1 GCA_023428035.1 Pseudomonadota bacterium
GGCTGCCCCCCCCGCGCGCGGCGCGGCCCCCACCCGCGCGCGATGGTCCCCGTGCTCGCGTCGCAGACCTCGGACTCCGCGGTGACGCACTTCCTCCCCGCGTGGATCGACGCGGTGAGCCGCGGCGTCGGAGCTCTCGATGGCTTCTACCTGCCCGAGGTCGCGTTCCACGGAATGTCCCGACCGCAGGGGATCGAGTTCATCCGAGGCCGATGGTGGGAGCGGCGGAACGCGGGACGCTTCGAAGTGCGCTCGCCGACGTCGCGTTGGTACGTCGACGACGAGTCCTCCGCGAACACCCCCGCGCTCTGCCGCGGGGTCGCGGGGGCCGACCCCGGGGTGTACGTCCTCCGCCTCGACGCGACCGAGGTCGGAGCGCCGCTCGGGACCGCGGAGAGCGCGCGGGCCCAATGCGCGCGGGTTGATGGTCCGTATCTCCTTCGCGCGCGCCGCGTCGGTGGCAGCCTGCGCATCTGCCACGAGACGTGGCACCGGGACGAGGCGCTCTGCCGGTCGTGCCCGGCAGCGTGGGCATGTCGACCGCGGTAGGACCGTCGATCGCGAGTCGTGGCGTGTAGGGTCAGGGTCACTCCGTCACGACCGCGGCGAGGATCGGGAACATCCCGTGGCGTCGGCGCGCCGCGCGATCGGCCTCCGAGGGTCGACGGTGGTCGGCGCGCGCGCGCGCTTCAACCGTCCGCGCCGCGTCGAGCAGATCGGCCGCGACGTCGCGCCGTGTACGGAGCCCGCATCCCCGCAGGGCGCGCAGGAGCTCGCCGGCGTTGACCTCGACGGACTCCCCGCGCGCGTCGACGACCCGGCCGTGCAAGGAGGTCGAGACGTGCTCGGGGCTGGCCCCCGCCAACTGGACCGTAGAGCGAACGGAGATCAACGCCGTGAACGGCGGTCGCGGGCACCCCGCGGGCCACGGCGCCTCCGGCGCGAACCGCAACCACGCAGCGCCGGTGGCCTCGCTCGACAAACCCAGGCGTCGGACAGTCGTCGCCACGTCTTCCGTGTTCGTCCCCGCCGCGGTAGCCCTGTTCCCCGCGTCGTCGGACACTGGCATCCCGCCGTGATCCTCGACGAGGAGATACTGCTCGTCTCGGCCGCTCGAACGAACCCGCATCACCCGCGCGTCGATCGAGCGTTCGGTGATCTCTCCCTCCGTGAAACCGAAGCGGAGCCCGCGAAAGCCCTCTGCAGGAGAACCCCCGAGGTGATCGGCGATGAAGGTCTCCAGGTCCGACCAGCGGGCGTCTCCGACGTCGAGGCTGGCGATGCGGGACTGTTCCTCGCCGTACCGCTGGTGAAAGGAGTGCCACTGCGAGAAGCCCTCGGTGACGAGCTCCGACAGACGATTGCGCGCCGACGGATCCAACGGGGCGAGGGCCTGCGCGGACATCACCTCTTGGAGCGCCTGCGGTGGAATGAGCGACATCACCCGACTGAAGAGCGCCTCGAAGCGATCGTCGGGGACCAGCGTACGGGCGATCTCTGAGAGCTTCTGGCGCGCGATGCGGAACGCGTCGACCTCTCGGCTGTCGCGCACGACCAGCGTGTCGACGAGGATCGTCCTCCGTGAGCCGAAGCGGTGGACCCGGCCGACTCGTTGCTCCATCTCCATCGGGTTCCACGGCACGTCGACGTGGACGAGGCGCCGCGCGACCTGGAGGTTGATCCCTTCCCCACCTGCGCGAGAAGAGACGAGGAACCGAACACCGTCTCGGCGCGTGAAGCGTTCGACCTCCGCGTCTCGCTCCTGGTCGCTCTGCCCGCCCACGATGATTGACGGTCGTTCGCCGTAGGTGCGCTCGAGGTATCGCGCGAGGGCCGTCACGGTCTCGATCGGTTGCGCGAAGAGCACCACCGGCTCTTCCCCCGCCCGGCTGAGGATCGCTTGATCGAGCACACGCCATTTGGCGTCGCCGACGCGCCGGAGCAGCGAGACGCCCTCGTGGAGCAACGACTCGAGCGCCGCGCGATCCGGGCGCCAGCGCTCGTCCTCTCCCTCGAGGTCCTCGATGTCCTCGGCGTCGTTCAACGTGCGTTGCCGATCGATCTCCGCGACGATCCGAGAGAACAACGCGTCCGGCTTCTCATCGGCGGGGCCACGTCGATAGGGACGCATCGCGGCCACCGCCGATCGCAGCGCAGCGTTGTCCATCGTCCACCCGACCCGGATCGCCTGTCGGACGAGGTACCCGAGCCCGGCTTCGACGCTCGACGTGGCCCACTGGAGCGCTTGGGCGCAGCGCCACCCAGACGCGCGTCGCCGCGCCTGCCGGTCGTCCTCCGGGGGCACGTAGAGATCGTGGATGTGCTCCAACCACGCGCGGTGCTCGGGGCCGAGGTCGACCACGAGCGGATCATTCACCTGGCGACCTGGGAATACGGGTTTCCCCTCCCAATCGCGTACGTCCTCTTTCGTGCGATAGATGACCCGACCTTTGACGGCCTCATCGCGCTCGCTCTTGCGTCTCAGAAGTTTCAGCAGGTTGTCGAAGCGCGCGTGATGACCCTGGTGGGGGGTGCCGCTCAACAAGATCACCCGACCGCCCTCCCGTTGCTTCTCGACCAGGCGCTCGACCAGCGTGTACTTGCGGACGGGCTTTCCGCCCCCATCAGCCCAGTCCGTGAGGTGATGACACTCGTCGACGACGATGACGTCCCAGGCCCGCGTACCCACGAGCCGCTCGAGGTTGTCGCCGTGCGCCGCGCGGTGGATGCTCGCGATCACCCGGTCGTCGCTGTCGATGCGAGCGTCTGCGTCCGTGCCCGAGACCCAGCAACGGAAGTCGAGGCCGAGGCGACGGAACTCGCGATGCACGTTGCGCACGAGGCGCGCGGGGGCGAGGTAGAGCACGCGCAGGCCGCTTGTCTGATCGAGCAGCCGTCGAACGATGAGCGCGGCCTCGATGGTCTTCCCCAGCCCGACCTCGTCGGCGATGAGCACTCGTTGCAACGAAGGCTCCGCGAGGACGTGAGCGACGAGCGACGCCTGGTGGGCCAGGGCCTGTACGGGACTCACCTCCAGCCGGCGCTGCGGGTCGCCGCAGACGAGGAGCCAGGCCCACGCCCGACCGAGCGAGAGGCGACTCGCGGCCATCGCGCCGGTGTCACTCGTCGTGGCGAGCGCGGCGCACGGAGTTGGAACCCCATCGACCCGAACCCGGTCGAGACCCCACTCCACCGCCGCGGGGGACTCCGAGCCAGACCAGAACCGAGACGGCGCGGACAGTAGATCGACCGCCGGGAGGCCGAAGCTGTCTCTCTCGTCGAGGAGCGCGTAGGGCCCCTCGCGATCCGGAACCTGAAAGAGGACATTCGCGGGCACGTGTCTGCCTCCTGACCACGGACGCTGAGAGTGAAGGAGCGGGGGAGATCAGACCGTGACGCGCGGCATGGCGGCGCGGAGGTCGACGAGGGCTGCGAGCACCTCCTCCCGCTCTCGCGCCTGCTCTCGCACGGCTTTGCGCTCTGCCTGGGCGACGACGAGCTCGCGCGCGCCCTCCACCGGGTCGGGAAGGTTCTGCAGCGCGGCGTCTACGATGTTCGTGACGTGGTTCGCCTGCTCCTTCAGGAGCGCCGTGGCGCTCATTCGGGCCGCCTCGACCGCAGTCGGGACCAGCTCATCGTTGAGCAGATCCAGGATGCGATCTTTGACGCCCGCGCCCGCGTTCTTTCGCGTGGCGACGAACTCCTGGCACTTCCGGCTGACCGCGGCGCGCACCACCTCGTGGAGACGGCCGGTGACGTACTTCCGGATGTCGTCGACCGCCTCGCCGCCTACAGCCGCGAGGCCCCGGGCCTCGGACGAGACCTGCTCGCTCAGCTTCTCGACGGCTTGCGGTCGTGCCCGAGCTCCTTGCGCGACCGCCCACCCCGCGATCTCCCGCACTACCTTCTCGTAGGCTTTCCCGAGGTTTCGAGTCTCTGACCTCATAGGGGTGAGGAGCTGCTTCGACCACACCACGGCGATCTGTTCTTCGAGGCGCTCCGTAAAGTCGGATGGGAAGTCGACTTTCTTCACTCCGTGAAACGTGCCGCCACGACTCACCGCCGCTTGGAGCGTTCGGTAGTTCCAGTCCTTCACGCCGAGCCGTTTGAGGTAGGTCCGTATCTGCTTGTCCGCCTCCGCCGAAGCATCGCGCGAGCGAGACTCGACCTGGGCAGGCACCGTCGCCTTCAGGTAGTTGCGGAACTCTCCCTTACGAACGTCGAGCTCCGAGCGCCGCGGAGCGAGAAAATCGCTGAGCGCGGCGCTCAGCTTCTCGACCTCCTCCCTCGCGCGGAGATCCTCCTCCCAGCGTGACCGGATCAGTTCCATCTCGGCGGTGAGCGTGGCGGACACTTCCGCTGCCTCAAGGCGCGCCCTCTCGATGAGGCTCTCGCGCCTCGAACGCGCGACCGCGGCGATCGCCTTGTTAAGCCCAGGGACACCACTCTCGTCCGCCTGACGAATCCTTGGTCGCGCCTCGTCGTCGTCTTCGATGAATGCCTGATACTCGGTCGCGGAGACGGTGTGGACGTGCAGCGATTTGAGCAGTGCGTCGACGATCTCCAGTCGATGATCGTGCATCTCTCCGTGGTCTTCGTCGGTGACGAACGCGCGGAGCTGGTTCCGGATCTGATCGCGCAAGAAGCCATCCGCCGTGTCCCTCGTCGATTGGAGGTGCTGATTCCAGGGCCGGGCAACCTCCTTGCCGACCGCCTCGAGCTCTTGCCGACGCTCCGCCGTAGCGACCTCATCGGCCTTGACCATCACCACCATGAGCGACGGGGCTTCGGCGAGATTCTCCGCTTGGTGGTGCAGACGACCCCAGAAGCCACACTCCCGAAGGA